>QMMS01000271.1 GCA_003647375.1 Deltaproteobacteria bacterium | reverse complement strand
ATGTCCACCTTGCCTGATTCAAGGGCCGGCAGCAGTTCGGCAAAGGGCATGGTTTCGATTCTCAATTTAACCCCCATGGCACTCGCAATATAGCGGGCAATGTCGGGCTCGATGCCCACCACCTGTCCGTCTTTGGTGGTCATGTTGAGGGGCGGCATGCTACCGGCGGTGCCGACGACAAGCTCGCCATTTTGGACGACGCGGTCCATAACCGGTGAGGTACCGGCCGGAGTGGCGCCGGCATTCATTCCCGCACAACCAGTGACAACGGCCAGCAGGAGCATGCCGATCATAAGGAGCGTATTGTTTTTCATCAGTGTTTTCATTTAGGACATCCTTTCGGTTGGTAGTAAGTTCTTTTGTGTAAAATGATATCAGTCTGAAGAAAAATTAATCATCAGGTTTTGGATGTCAATCATTCTCCAGATTACGGGTATAGTCGCTTGATTCACGGGAAAGCTGCTCCAGATCGTTGAGTTCCTTTTCCGCTTCCTGTGCTTTGGCTTCGGCCTCGGTGGCAATTTTTACCAGGCGTTCAGATTCGGCAACAGCTTGGTTTGTGGCATCCTTCTTGCGATCGATTTTGGCTTTGATGCTTTTTCGGTACCGGGCCCTGACGCCCCACATGCGAATATACTCATCTGTTTCCGTTTTCATCTGGTTGGCTTCATCAACGGTCGCATCCATCTCTTTTTTGGCTTTGTCCGCCTCGTGCCTTAACCGTTGTGCCTTTCGGCGGGCATCGTATTCCAGCATCAGGGCTCTCTGCTGGTTGGTTTTGTGTTTTTCGATCTGCGGGGTTTCTTTTTTGGGCTTGGCCTTGTAGGTAAGCTTGTCGGTTTGTTGGGCTTCGGCCGGCGGTTTGGATTCGGTAATATGGACAACACCATCTTTATCCGTCCACGTGTAGAGCGTTTTGGCCAGGGCACCATGCGCTAAAAAAAAGAGCAGGGCCGGGATGATGTAGATAATCGCTCTGTGCATATCCGTTTCCTTGTTGGCGGTTTACCTGAATAAGCCGTTTTGAAACATGTTTCCAGGGTCCCGTTAGCTTATAAAAATCTTGTTGCGGTCGTCAACCGGAATATGGGCTTCGTCTTCCCTTCTGACGTAGGATTGGAGCGTATGTAGGACAATTAATAGAATTAACAAAATAACTTGTTATAATAATAATACCGGTTGTCATAAGTCTGTTCCGATACGAGATTCGTATTTATGCATAATAGACTTCGGAAGACGACAGGATTCGGCAATGGAAAAGGGGTTTTCATGTTCCATGTTTTCAAAGCTGTTACAGCGGCCGCCATCGTATGGTTTTCCATTATGGTCGTTCCATGCCCAGCGGCAGACCGTGATGTGCCGCCGTTCACACCAGGTGAAAAATTGATGTTCGATCTGACATGGGGCGGTATCGGTGCCGGCGAGGCCGTCCTTACGGTGTTGCCCCTGACAACCATCGAAGGGACGGCAGCCTATCACCTCGAATTGACGGCCCGGTCCACCAAAACCATTGACCGAATTTTTAGAATCAGAGATCGGATGGAGTCATATGCCGATCTGAAGATGACGCATTCGCTGCTTTACAGGGAGAAAATTCGCGAAGGCGGCTACCGGAAGGACCGGGTGATAACGTTTGACTGGAAAAAAAATGAACTGACCTACATCAGCAACAACAAAACGCCTAGACGGCTTCCTGTCATGCCCGGAACGTTCGATCCGCTGGCGGCCTTTTATTTTCTCCGCCTTCAGCCGCTGCAGACAATGAAAACAATTGAACGCCCCATCAGAAAAGCAATAATACCCAATATTGCATTATGTTACAAACTGTGGTTTGATTCCGGAACGCAGCCAGATGGACAGACTGTTTCTATAAAGGAGGGGAACAGGTGAAAAACAAAATGCCTAAACATGGAATGGAAAAATGGATATGGGGCGCGGCGTTGATCCTGATCGTCGTGGGATTCGTGGCCGGGTGTGCCGGCAGCAACGAAAAGGCTGAGGTGCCGCCGGATGAAAGTATCCTGAGGATCGGCGTTTCCACCAACTATCCACCGCTGATCTTCAAACAAGGCGAAGATATTGTCGGGGTGGAGGCAGATCTGGCCAGGGAATTGGCTGTTTACCTGGGAAAAAAGCCAGTATTTGTGGAGGTCAACTGGGCAGATCAGATCGATCAACTTATGGCCGGAGCGACAGATATCATTATGGCCGGGATGTCGGTAACCCAGGAACGCCAGTATCAAATCAATTTCAGCAAAGCTTACTTCAAGACAGGCCAGATGGGTCTGTTTGCAAACAAACCGGTATTTCAGCACCTTGATAATTTTCCGGCGCTGCGGGCCCAGGTAGTGTCCATGCGTGTGGGGATTGTGGAAAACACCACTGGTGAAATTTATGTCATGGAAAATTTGAGCATGGCCCGTAAGGTGGTGCGCTATAAATCCTCGGCAGCGGCGATCGAGGCCTTAAAGGGGGATAAAATACACATGCTTGTTTATGACGGCGTAGGGGTTATCATGCTCGAGGCCGCCAACAGGCAATACGGTTTAAAAAAGATCCCCATGTTTTTAACCGATGAATATATAGCCTGGGGCATTAGCAAAAATAACGATGCGCTGCTTACATCGGTCAACACCTTCCTGGACGAGATCAAGGGTAACGGGAAACTAAAAGAAATTCTGTCTCGATGGATTCCGAACATCGGTGATCTTAAATAGCGATCGGGCACTGGTTTTATCCGGCCCTATGCATTCGACGACTTCAATCATTTACCACCAGATCACAAAGGCCACAAAGATGGGCTAACCCATTTTTGTGGCCTTGCAACGAAATCGCTTTTCCTGGAGGCTGGACATGCTAAAAAGCATCCCCCCCCGAGAGACCCAAAGCTGGCAGCGGCTGGTTGCCCATTATGAGGAGATCAAGGATGTCCACATGCGGGACCTGTTTGCCGAAGACCCGCAGCGGTTTGAAAAATTTTCAATAGCTTTCAACGATATATTGGTGGATTTTTCCAAGAACCGGATGACGGCCCAAACCCTTGACCTCTTGATGGAACTGGCAGCGGAAACCGGTTTGCCGGATGCCATCCGCAGGATGTTTGCCGGCGAAAGGATCAATGCCACTGAAAACCGTGCGGTTCTGCACGTGGCGTTGCGCAACCGGGCCAACCGGCCCATGGTTGTGGATGGCCGGGATGTTATGCCTTTGGTAAACCAGGTTCTCGACCAGATGCGCCGGTTTTCCGAGAACGTCGCTTCCGGTCAATGGCGGGGTTACAGCGGCAAGTCAGTCCGTGATATTGTCAATATCGGCATCGGTGGGTCGGACCTGGGACCGGCCATGGTCACCGAATGTTTGAAACCCTACGGACGGAAAAATCTATCCGTGCATTTTATTTCCAATGTCGATGGAACCCACCTGACCGAAACCCTGCAACACCTGGATCCGGCCAACACCCTGTTTATCATTGCCTCCAAAACTTTCACCACCCAGGAGACCATGGCTAACGCCTTCTCGGCACGGCAGTGGTTTTTGGAGATGACAGGGAACAAGGGGGATGTTGCAAGGCACTTTGTTGCGGTTTCCACCAACACGTCGGCTGTTGAAAAATTCGGCATCGATGGTGGCAACATGTTCCGGTTCTGGGACTGGGTCGGGGGGCGCTACTCCCTTTGGTCGGCTATCGGTCTCTCCATTGCCTGCTACATCGGGTATGAAAATTTCGAAACTCTGCTGGAGGGCGCGCACGCCATGGACAATCATTTTTCCCAAGCGCCCCTTAGACAGAATATTCCCGTGATCCTGGCCCTGATCGGCATCTGGCACGTCAATTTTTTCAATGCTGAATCCGAAGCCATTCTGCCGTATGACCAGTATATGCGGCTGTTTCCAGCTTACTTTCAGCAAGGCAACATGGAAAGCAACGGTAAATCCATTGACAGAAACGGTGAGAGGATTGACTACGCAACCGGCCCCATCGTCTGGGGGGAACCGGGAACCAACGGACAGCACGCCTTTTTTCAGCTGATTCACCAGGGCACCCGGCTGGTGCCGACGGATTTTTTAGCCCCGGCCGTGAGCCACAATCCCATAGGGGAGCACCATGCGATGCTCATGTCCAATTTTTTTGCCCAGACCGAGGCGTTGATGAGTGGAAAAACCATGGAGACGGTGGTCCGTGAAATGCAGGAAAAAGGGGTGCGTGCTGAAGATATCCAGCGCTTCGCTCCGCACAGAGTATTTGAAGGCAATCGCCCCAGCAACTCAATTCTGTTCAAACAACTGACTCCCCGGGTGCTGGGAAGCCTGATCGCCATGTACGAACACAAGATATTTGTCCAGGGGGTCATCTGGAACATTTTCAGTTTTGACCAGTGGGGGGTAGAACTGGGAAAGCAGCTGGCTTCCAGGATAATGCCCGAACTTCAGGATGACCAGCCTGTCCGTTCTCATGATGCTTCGACCAATGGCCTGATCAATACCTATAAGGCCATGCGCAGCTAATATGTTACTTTGAAGGTTTGTTGGGATAGCAGTTGGTGAAAGCCCCCTGTTGTGATATCCTCGAAATCTAAAAAAATGCTAACTATTTAGGTAGAGAGACAATCATGAAATATTCAATGCTGAAAGCCCTGTGTGTGTTGTGTCTGTTCCTTTTTTCCTGTGACAAGATTGTGGAGGAGAAAAAAGCGCCACCGCCACCGCCAAAAGTCACCGTTATCGAGACAACCACGGAAGAAGTTAAGATCTATCAGGAATTTGTAGGCCAGGTTTATGGATTCAAGGACATCGCCATCCGTGCCAGGGTGGAGGGATTTCTGGAGGGTGTTCACTTCCAGGAGGGGTCGACGATTAAAAAAGGTAAATTGCTCTACACTTTGGAAAGCCAGCCTTTTGAGGCCGATGTGGCTGCGAAAATGAGTATGGTGGCCGAGGCCAAAACAGCCCTGGCCTATGCAGAAAGCGACCTGTCCCGAGTCCGGCCCTTGGCCGAAGAAAATGCAGTCAGTAAAAGTGACCTGGATGCCGCAGTGGCCCGCTACGATGCTTCGATTGCCGGGGTGGAAGCGGCCGAAGCCAATCTCAGGGCAGCTAACATCCAGCTCAGCTACACCAAGATATATACTCCCATCAACGGTATCATCGGCAAAACCCAGGCCAAGGTCGGCGATTTTGTCGGCAAGAATCCCAATCCGGTTATCCTGAACGTGGTTTCCAATATCGAGACCGTTCTGGTGGAGTTCTTTATTACTGAAAACCAATACCTGGAATTGGCCAGATTTTTTAGAAATAAAGATAAGACCCAGGCAAGTCAAAGGGGGAGAGCGGGGGTTGAACTGCTGCTTGCAGACGGATCTGTTTACGATCACAAGGGTAAAATTGATTTTGTGGGCCGGGAGGTGGACCCCACCACCGGTGCTCTGCTGGTCCAGGCCTCCTTTCCCAACCCGGAAAGATTGCTGCGACCTGGCTTGTTTGCCAAAGTGAAAGCCATTACCGATATTGTCAAGGATGGCATTCTAATCCCCCAACGCTGCGTCACCGAACTCCAGGGACTCTACAGCGTTATGGTGGTCGACGAGGGCAATAAAATCGATCGACGTGAAGTCATCGTCGGCCCGACGATTGGCGAGTTCTGGTTGATTGTCGAGGGTTTGAAGCCAGGGGAAAAAGTTATTTACGAGGGGCTGCAAGCGGTGAGGGACGGGGTGGAAGTGAATCCCCAGGCACATAAAATCGACCAACAATAATTCAACGACTGTATGCTCGCCCTTACAGGACAAGCATACAGTCGTTGAATTATATGAAAGAATTTTGGCATAATTATATTTTTGTTTATTATTTTTAAGAGCGCCTTTTTTTGCTGCATGATAAAAATGTGTTATTGAAGAGCAGTTTTCAAGATGAATAGTCGTTGGTATGTTAGAGAATTTGAGAGTCCAAAGTTTTTAATTTAGAGAATAATAGGGAATTAATTATGCCAGAATTCTTTATTTCTAACTCCAACCAGCGGTCATTGTATATGACTATAAAACTAGTTCATCAATGTAGTGACAAGGGCGGCATCGAACCGATCTATTGGGAACATCCAATGACCGCTGAGTGGGGTTAGTATGGGTAAGTTTTTTGTAAACCGTCCGATTGTGGCCAT
>QMMS01000270.1 GCA_003647375.1 Deltaproteobacteria bacterium | reverse complement strand
CCGGGAGAGAACACATGGATTCTCAAGTCACTGCTGGAAGAGGGGCCGGAGCTGACGTCCTACCTCTTTATTCGCGATGCTGAAGCAGCCCGAAAGGCTTTTTCACACGGCATCGGCGATGATCTGAAACTGGTCGTCGGGGGCAAGCTTGACACAATATACAATCGCCCGGTTGCCTTTTCAGGTCGTTTGACAGCAAAAACTAGCGGTCCTCTGGGAAAGACAGCCATTGTGCGTCATCAAGGCATTCATCTGATCATCACCGAACTGCCGTCGTCAGCGTGGTCCCCGTCGGCATTTACAGACCTGGGGCTGAGCTTGTGGAAAGCCGATATCGTCGTGGTCAAAAACCTATTCCCGTTCCGGTACCGGTTTTTGCTCTACAATAGAAAAACAGTGAACGTCATGTCCTCGGGAACCACTGATATAGACGTTTTCTCCTTGAAGTATACGAATATTCCACGTCCCATCTATCCCCTGGACAAGGTTGAGAGCTGGCGATAACATTGCCTGCGGCTTTAAAATATCAAAAAAAATGCCAGACGCCTGTTCTGAGGTTTAAAAAACAGGGTAAACGTGATAAATTTCACGTCTGCCGCGTAAAACGATGCAGTGAACTATTTGTTTTATTGAGACATAACGACGGATGGGAGGAATCATGGGAAAATTCAAGGAAAGTATGACAGCAAAAAACCTGTTGACGTCCTTTGCCTTTGAATCACAGGCAAATTCACGCTATCATTTTTTCGGCGACAGGGCGGAAAAAGATGGTTTTCATCAGATTTCGGCCATTTTCAAGGAAACAGCCGAGCAGGAACGCGAACATGCATTGCGGTTTTTTAAATTTTTCAACGGCGGTGAACTCGAGATTACGGCAACATTCCTGACAGGTGTCGAACAATCTACCCAAGAAAACCTGGTATCGTCCGCAGAGCTCGAGAACAACGTCCATACAACCTTGTACCCGGGATTTGCCGCTGCCGCCCGGGAGGAGGGCTACACGCGGGCAGCGGACACCTGGGATGCCATTTCCGTGGCCGAAGTACAGCATGAAAAAAACTTCCTGGCACTGGCGGAAAACATACAGTCCGGACGAACGTTCAAGCGGGAGCAACGCATGACCTGGCGCTGCAGAAACTGCGGCTATATCCATGTAGGGTCGGAGGCGCCTTCAAAATGCCCGGCCTGTGTTCGATCTGCTGCCCATTTTGAATTATTCTGTGAAAACTGGTAGAAGGCGATAGGGTTAAGGCAACCAGCATCAAGCCTTCGGAATTCGCACACGGTTTGGCAGGGATAAATCCCTGCGCTACAAAGCAGTTGGCTGAATGCCATGTAGTTCAGGACTTCAGCCCTGCTGAAACTTGATAATTGGACATCGGATATTGATGCACCCGTGAATTAAATAGCGACGAAGTCGCGTCGCATAACAGCGTGGTACACGCTGTTATTATTAGTCATCGTGCCCCACCCGGTGAATCTTGATCACGTTGGTGGACCCTTTTTTCAGACCAAATCCCACAACGATGATAATGATGTCGTCTCTGCTTGCGATCTTTTTATCAACCAGGATGTTTTCGCTGGCCTGGATGAGCCGTTTAGTGTCACTGATGCTGGCGATGTAAAGAGGCGTCAGTCCCCACATGAGTGAGAGCCGGTTGTAAATACGAAGACTGGGGGTAAAGGCGTAGACCGGTTTTGACGGTCGCTTTTGGGAGATCAGCTTGGCTGTGCTGCCGGAAGCGGAAAAAACCACGATCCCTTTGGCACTCAGTTCGTGAAGAATATTGACCGCGGACTGGGCCACCGCATGAGGCACCAGGTCGGTGGGGTCTTTTGCATGCTGCAGGTTGAATTTCATAAACTCGGAGTTTTCAGCCTGGGCAGCGATTTTTGCCATCATCTTCACCGCGCGCACCGGGTATTTACCTGACGCTGTTTCACCGGAGAGCATGACGGCATCCGTACCGTCAAATATGGCGTTGGCCACGTCCGAAGCTTCGGCACGTGTCGGTAGGGGGTTGGAGGACATGCTCTCCAGCATCTGGGTGGCCGTGATTACCGCTTTGTTGGCCCGGATGGCGGCGGCTATGATCTTTTTCTGTACGCAGGGAACCTGTTCCGGATTTAGCTCCACACCGAGATCACCGCGGGCGACCATGATGGCGTCAGCCGCCTCCAGAATGTCGTCGAGATTGTCCAGGGCTTCGGGTTTTTCAATTTTGGCGACCACCGGGGTGCTGTGGCCCTGCCGTTTGATAATCCCCTTGATCTGCCTCAGGTCTTCGGCTTTTCTGACAAAGGACAAGGCAAAATAATCCACGCCGATCTTGATACCGAAATTGAGGTCGCGGCGGTCCTTTTCCGTGAGAGAGGGCGCCGATACATCAATGCCAGGCAGGTTGATGCCTTTGTGTTCCTTTAAAATTCCGCCATTGATGATTTTACAGGTGATGGTCTCCTTCCTCTTGAAAAGGACTTTGAGTTCAATGAGTCCGTCATCGATGAGAATATTGTCGCCTTTTTTTACATCACCCGGAAGTTTGGCGTAGGTGGTGGAAACCTTTTCTGCGGTGCCTTCCACTTTTTCGGTGGTAATACGGAAGGTGTTGCCGCTTTTCAACTCCACAGGCTCGCCGTCTTTGAGTGTTCCCGTACGGATTTTGGGACCCTGGAGGTCGAGAAGGATGCCGATGGGTTTGTTCATGGTCCGTGAGAGCGAACGGATGATTTTGATGACTTCTCCGTGCTGCTCGTATGAACCGTGAGAAAAATTGAGGCGGGCAACGTTCATGCCGGCCTGGATCATTTTCTCCAGCATTGGCTGGGTGTTGGATGCAGGGCCGATGGTGGCCACGATTTTGGTCCTCATCATAAGGTCTATTTCCTGAGTACTTTTTTATCGATCTTGCCCACAGCGGTGAGTGGTATCTCATCGATCAGGTCAATCTGTTTTGGAACCTCATAGGGCGAACAATGTTCTTTGGCAAATTTGATGATATCCGCCTTCAAATCTTCATCGGATCCATCGAACGCAAAATCAGGGTTTTTCTGGATGTAGGCTTTTACCAGCTCCGACCCGGGCCGATTTGGGTTGGGTTCGCCAATCAGGGCCATTACACCCACCGCAGGATGCTTGGAAATGACATCTTCCACTTTGCTGGAAAAGACTTTGAAGCCGCCCACAATGATCATATCCTTGGTGCGGTCCACGATTTTCAGAAAACCGTCTTCGTCCATGATAGCCACGTCGCCGGTGTGCATGTAGCCGTTTTCATCTACAGCTTCTTTAGTGGCCTCAGGTTTATTGAAATAGCCTTCCATGACCAGGGGCCCCTTGACACAAATTTCCCCAGCCTCGCCCAAAGGGACCTCTGCGCCTGTCCCTGGATCGACCAGTTTGATGTCGGTGTTCAAAAAAGGCATCCCCACGGTGCCTAGTTTTTTCTTGCCTTTGGAGGGATTCATGGTGGAAACGGGCGACGTCTCGGTCATGCCGTAAAGTTCGAGCAGTTTGCCCTTACCGATGATGTCCTCCAGTTCAACCTGAGATTCCTGGGGGAAGGGCGCCGCAGCAGATATTACCGTTCCCAGATTAGAGTGGTCCATGGCTTTGAATTTCGGGTTTTCAAGCAGCATCTGGTACAATGAAGGGACATTGGCCATGTTGGTGGGTTTGTACTTTTCCATTTCAGCACAGATATGATCCGTGTCCCGCGGGTTGGGTATCAACACCTGGGTCCATCCCATAAAAAGGGCACTTTCACACACCGTCAGTCCGGCAATGTGAAAGAAGGGAAAACCGGATAACAGAACGCCTTTTCCCCTTTCCCAGGCCAGCCAGCGGGCAATGCTGAGAATGTTGTGGCTCCCGTTGCGGTGGCTGAGCATGGCACCCTTGGGATCACCGGTTGTGCCGCCAGTGTACTGGATCCAACCGATGTCGTCCGGTGTCAGACCCACGTCCACCAATGAATCAGCATACTCGCTGAATACATTTTTATGATAGTCCAATACTGTAACTCCCGGCAGGGGAGAAATTTTGCCTGTGGGGATTTTTTTGAGCAGTTTTCCCAAAAACTGTTTGATCTTGGGTAGGAAACTGGCCACGCTGGTGGCTACCACCAGCTTTAATTGGGGAATGCCTTCGGCAATCTTGACCACGTGACCGGCAAAAATAGCATCCAGGGTCACCAGGGCCACTTTTTTGCCGGTGCTTCCCAGGTCGTTGAGCTGATACTTGATCTGTTCTGCAGTGAGCAGGGGAGAGACCCCGGAAACGATGCAGCCGGCCCGCAGCGTCCCGATGACGGTGATCACATATTGGGGAATATTCGGCAGGTTGATGCCGACCACGTCGCCCTTCTCAAATCCGTTCTTGATCAGCATGTTGGCAAACTGATTGGCGTATTTGTCAAGTTCGCCAAAAGTGATGTCTATCCCCAGGTAACCCATGGCGGTCTTGTCGGGAACCTCCTGAAAGGCCTGTTCTACCAGTTTGACATAAGTTGTTTCAAATTCATGCGGCGCAACGTCTTCAAGCCCTTCATCCCAGTTTTTCTTCCAGAAACGGTCGGCGTACATAGACAGGTTCCTCCTTCTTTGATAACAGCGTGTGCTACGCTGTTATTACACGCGACTTCGTCGCTATTAAAGCAGTGGGGGATAGGAAATCATGCACTACGGATCCCAACTGCAATTGTTGCATATTCAACATTAAGTATTGATATTGGTGAGTAGAATGATTGCCGAAGTCATATAAGCATTCGGTGAAGCCGTGCTGCCTTAAATTGTAAAACCATTACCACGACTAAGTGATTCTGCTAAATTTACAGGATGTTGTCAAGCTGAAAAACAATTATTCCTTGACACTGTCTCCCCATTAGAACTACTAAGGATGTGAGTGGCGGTTGTCATTCTCCTGGTAAGTCAACCGTCTCGAATGAGTAAACCCTATCGTTGGTGCGACGGAGGGTAAATGTCGCGCAGGGTACTAAATTGCGCAGGAAAGGATACATGCCAGCCGGCACAAGGAGTCAGCCATGAAAATAAACAAAATAGACCACATCTGCATTGCGGTGAAAAATCTGAAACAGGCACAGAAAATATGGGAACCAATGCTAGGCAAGGATGCCCCGGATATGACCTATGTGGACGAACTGGAAAAAATAAATGTGGCCCGTTACATGGTTGGGGAGGTCGGCTTTGAACTGATGGAATCGACTACCCCGGACGGCGATGTGGCAAAATTCATCGAAAATCGGGGCGAGGGGATCATGTTGATCAGTCTAAATGTGGACAACACCCGGGATGCCATGCAGGAGATGCAAAAAAAGGACTATCCCTTTATCGGCGGAGCCCGCCAGTTCCAGGACTGTGAGTTTGCTTTTATTCACCCCAAGAAGATGAACGGGGTGTTAATGGAATTAATCGACTACAAATGGAAATAAAATCGAGGAGCATGATTTTATTTCATGATTCCCGGGCCCCCTTGTCAAAAACTTTCAGATTGATTTCTTTATACGCAGCGGGCGACATGGCCTCGATGGTTGTTCTCAATTCCTGAAGGGTAAAGGGGCACCGGTCCAGTGTGGAAAAATAGCCCAACAGAGCCAGATTGGTAGACATGGGCGCATCCAGTTCAAAGGCGAGACTCCCCGCTTTGATAGAATGGCAGGCGATGCTCGCGTTGCTCAAATACCCTTCGACCTCGGGCACAGGGAAATTGCCGGACGATTTGTTGCTGCACAGCAAGCTTTGTTCGGCCAGAAAAGGCAGGTTTCGGTAGGCTTCATTTTCTTCTAGAGCCAGCAGAAAATCGGCAGCCCCTGCCTTCACCAGACTGCTTTTTACATCGCCGAGCCTCAGGTGTGAAACCACCGACCCTCCCCGTTGCGCCATGCCGTGGGTTTCAGCCCCCATCACTTTGAATCCTTTATGCAGGGCGGTTCTGGCCAGAATTTTGGTCATGAATAAGATTCCCTGGCCCCCGAGCCCGCTGATAACGAAGTTGATTGGCTTCTTCTTCATCTATCCTCTCATCATTTGATGTTCATTTCTATAATCGCGCCTTTAGGACATACGTCCAGGCATACGCCGCAGCCTATGCACAGGGCCTGGTCGATGCCTGTTTTTTCGCGGACGGGATCGTGATAAAGCGCCGGACACTCGAACCGTTCGATGCAGTGGTTGCAGGCAATG
>QMMS01000269.1 GCA_003647375.1 Deltaproteobacteria bacterium | reverse complement strand
TATTCAGGTCTTACTTATACACCTTTTTGGGGACGCATGTCAGCCTTGTCAATCCCTGCAATAGAAACCGGTGCTGTCATGGCATCGCGACGGAACGGTTCGCCCAGTTCCTGGTTCGTCATAACCTCGATGAAAGTGGTTTTACCTTCTTCCATCTGTGCCTTGATGGCGGTGTTCAGTTTCTTTGTTAAATCTTCCATGGTGGTCGCCTGAACACCGTTTAATCCGCATGCCCTTGCTATGTCAGCGTAGGAGACCTTCGGATTCAACTCGGTTCCAACGAAGTTATCGTGGTACCAGAGGGTGGTGTTCCGTTTCTCGGCTCCCCACTGGTAGTTGCGGAAAATGATCATGGTGATGGCAGGCCATTCGTCACGCCCACAGGCAGTCATTTCGTTCATTGAGATACCGAAGGCCCCATCACCGGCAAAACCAACTACCGGTACACCGGGTTTGGATATTTTTGCACCCAAGATGGCCGGGAAACCATAGCCGCAGGATCCGAACATACCTGGTGCCAGGTATTTGCGGCCTTCTTCAAAGTCTGGATAGGCATTACCAATGGCACAGTTGTTCCCAATGTCCGAAGAGATAATCGCTTCTTTGGGAAGGGCGGCCTTGATGGCGCGCCAGGCCATACGTGCCGTTATTTTTTCAGGTTCACGCTTTTGGCAACGTTCGTTCCAAGTGGTACCGAGATCGTCTTCTTCATGATCCATGGTGGCCAACTCCTGATCCCAGTCTGCCTTGGCTTTTTTTACGACTGCCTTGCGTTTTTCACGGTCCGCATCACCGGCCGCGGAAGACAGTTGCCCCAGAATGGAATTGGTCACTTTCCCGGCATCTCCTACAATTCCCACAGTGATGGGTTTGGTCAGGCCAATACGGTCGGGATTGATATCAACTTGAATAATCGCTGCATCGGTTGGCCAGTAATCAATACCGTAGCATGGCAGGGTTGAGAAAGGATTCAACCGGTTGCCCAGGGCCAGTACAACGTCAGCCTTGGATACAACCTTCATCCCGGCTTTTGAACCATTATAACCCAAAGGGCCTAGAAACAGCGGGTGGCTACCGGGGAAGGCGTCATTGTGTTGATAGTTGCAGCAGACCGGTGCGTCCAGACGCTCGGCAAGTGCTATTGAGGCTTTGATCGCACCACCGATCACAACACCGCCGCCGTTCAGGATTACGGGGAATTTGGCATTGGACAAAAGCTCGGCTGCGCGGACGATGGCTTCCTCTCCACCCGCCGGACGCTCAAAGTCAATAATGGGGGGCAGCTCGATGTCAATTACCTGGGTCCAGAAGTCACGCGGGATATTGATCTGGGCGGGCGCAGAGGCGCGTTTGGCTCGCATGATTACACGATTGAGAACCTCGGCCACACGGGACGGATGAAGAACTTCTTCCTGGTAGGCAACCATGTCCTCAAACATGGCCATCTGCGGGACTTCCTGAAAACCACCTTGCCCCATGGTCATGTTTGCAGCCTGGGCGGTTATCAGCAAGAGAGGCGTGTGGTTCCAGTAGGCAGTTTTTACCGGTGTAACAAAATTTGCGATACCGGGGCCGTTCTGGCCAACCAGCATACTCATCTTGCCGGAGGCGCGGGTGAATCCGTCCGCCATCATGCCTGCACTGAATTCATGCCCACAATCCCAGAAAGTGATACCTGCTTTGGGAAAAAGGTCGGTAACCGGCATCATCGCCGAACCAATAATACCAAACGCGCTATCGATTCCATGCATCTGAAGAACTTTAATAAAAGCTTCTTCAGTGGTCATTTTCACTTTGCTCATAATTAACCTCCTGAATTTAAACATTGGCAGTTCTGTTGTTATCTACTGAATCGGGCCGGATAAAATTATCAGGATAATTGAATTTCCAGTGAACGTTTTTCAAATAGTTCGCAGCGGAATTTCGGTTGCCTTCCTTTACCAGCGCGATAAATTCATCGTGTTCTGCGATAATGGCTTTTTTAAAACGATCCCGGTAACTTTTGAGGGCAAACCCGAACAATCTCAGCTTCAGGTTGCTCACATAAGTGGTCAGTTCCCGGTTGGCTGACAGATCAAGAAAGACCTTGTGAAACAGGATGTTGGTCTCATGGAAATTTCGATTTTTTTCTTCTTTGATGGCCTGTTTCATGACCCGGTTGTAGCGTTCCATCCTCTTGACCTCATTGCCCCTGATCCGATCAAAAACCGTTAAAATCACCTGGGATTCGAGTGCCCCGATAATTTCAAAGAGATCCAACAGGTCTTCGTACATCAGGACATTGATCAGGACGCCACGCTGGGGCAAAATGGATACCAGGCCTTGGATTTCCAACTGGGCAAGCGCTTCGCGCAGGGGTGTGCGGCTGACATTCAGCTTTTCAGTCAATTTGCGCACGTTGATCAGGGAGCCCGGTATCAGAGAACCCATTTCTATCTGCTTGCTGAGGTATTCGAAAATTTCTTTGCGTAGGCTCCAGCTATTTTGAGTTATAATCGGTGACATTTTGTTGCCTGCTCTTTATCCCAAAGTCAGCATTTCATACTTGTGAGATATTCAGGGTAGATGCAATCGGTGAAATCGTAAAGCGATATTAGGATACTAGGATCCCAGTAGTCTGTCAAGTATAATGATTGAAAAGGAGGTAATAGGCGTGAGTGTTCAGCTATAGATCATATGGGGTCAGGCTCTCCAGACCAGTTTCTGTCACCAGGAGGGTTTGTTCAAACTGGGCGGATAGAGAACCGTCCTTGGTTACGGCCGTCCATTTATCTTTCAGGATGCGCAGTGATAGCCCACCAAGATTGATCATGGGCTCGATGGTAAACACCATACCCGGTATCAGTTCAATACCCTCGCCTTTTTTCCCGAAATGGGGAATTTGAGGATGTTCATGGAAATCCGTTCCTATGCCGTGACCGACAAAGTCCCGCACAACCGAGCAGCCTTTGCCCTCAGCATATTGCTGTATGGCATAGCCAATGTCACCGATGGTATTTCCAGGTTTTACCATGGCCATGCCTTCTTTGAGGCTCTGTCTGGCTACCTGAACAATTTTTCCGGCTTCGGGGCCGGGAGATCCAACAAAAAAGGTTTTGCTGGCATCGGCGTAGTACCCGTCCAGAATCGAGGTGACATCGACGTTGACGATGTCACCATCTGCCAGCCGGTAAGCTCCCGGGATGCCGTGACAGATAACATTATTGACCGAGACGCAGACACTCTTGGGGAATCCCCGGTAATTGAGGGGCGCTGGTATGGCATGGTTCCGGATGGTGAAATCATGTACGAGTGTATTGATGTCATCCGTCTTCAATCCGGGTTTGATGATGGATGCTGCAAGATCCAGCGTTTCCATAACCAGTTTTCCAGCCTTGCGCAGTGCCTCGATATCCGGTTCTTTTTTGAGAGATATCTGGTATTTTCTCTCATAGAGCTGTTCCAGACTTTCCCGGGGTGCAGGATCCCTGCCGATGCAGCAGCGCTTGTATTTCAAACCGCTGCCGCAGGGGCAGGGGTCATTCCTGCCGACTTTGTCAAATTTTTGTTTCATTGGCTTTTCTGTTTCTCTATTTCCTCATCCCTCAGAACCCGCCGAAGTACTTTACCGACATTCGATACAGGCACTTCGTCTCGGAATTCGATGACGCGCGGGCGTTTGTATCCGGCCATGTTCTCCTTGCAAAAGGATATGATTTCTTCTTCGGTTGCGGTTTCTCCAGGTTTCAGTTGAATGTAGGCCTTTACGAGTTCACCACTCTTTGCATCCGGAATGCCCACAACGGCAACCAAAGCAACCTTGGGGTGGGTAAACAGCGTGTCTTCAACCTCTCTCGGGTAGACGTTGAATCCGCCGACGATGATCAAGTCTTTTTTGCGGTCCGTGATCAGAATGTAACCATCATTATCGATATGGCCGATGTCGCCGGTGAGAAAATAGCGTTTCCCATCGAGTTCTCTAAAGACCTCTTTATTGGCATCGGGTTTGTTCCAGTAACCCTGCATAACCTGTGGTCCATTGATGGCGATCTCGCCATCTTCACCCAGAGCCAGTTCCTTCAAACCGGTGTCGAGGTCAACGATCTTTATGTCGGTGCTGGGTACAGGGAAGCCAATGGAGCCGATTTTGCGATCTTTTTGGTTGGTGGGGTTTGCTGAGACAACAGGAGATGTTTCACTGAGTCCGTATCCCTCGAAAATAATTGAACCTGTTTTTTCCTCAAATTGTTTACAGACCTCGGGCGGAAGTGGCGCACCGCCCGAAAAACAGCCTATGAGCGATGTCAGGTCAAACTGGTCCAGCAGCGCGTGGTTGGTAAAGGCCACGAAAATCGTTGGGACTGCCGGCATCAATGTGGGCCGATATTTTTGGACGGCTTTCAGGACTTCTGTAAATGGGGGATCGCCTGCACGGGGATCGGGGATACAGATCAGTTTGCTGCCCGAACCGCAGGCGGAAAGCATGGCGACGGTCAGACCAAAGCTGTGATACCACGGCAATACACCAAGGTAGGTGTGAAAGCCACCGTGCCGAATTTTTTCCGGTGGACCGTCCGGTTCGTGAGGAAGTCGGCCCCATTCCCCCAAGGCCAGAACATTATGATAAAAATTGGCATGCGTGAGAGCAGCGCCTTTGGGGCGGCCGGTCGTTCCACCCGTATAAATGATCAACGCAAGATCGTTCATGGGATCGATATCGACGACAGGTGGCTGTGGTTGGGCAGACGCCACCACATCATCAAAAAAGAGATGGCCGTCCTGATAGCTTTCCGCTTTGGGAATCTTACCTAACAGACTTCCCAGAAACCCTTTGATCCAGGGCAGGTAAGACTTGACGCTGCAGACAACCACATTTTCCACATCGGTGTCTTTGATAGCCTTGACGGTTGTGGGGTAGAACTGTGGGTGGTCCATGCAGAAGACCATCTTGGCGCCTGCATCACCCAGTTGGTAATTCAGCTCACTGGCGGTGTAGACAGGATTGCATGTTACACAGACGGCACCGGCTTTGATTATGCCAAAAAAAATGGCTGGGTAGTGCGGCAGGTTGGGGAGAAAGATGGCGACCCGGTCACCCTTTTTGATACCCTTGGATACCAGGAAATTGGCGATCCGGTCTGCGGTATCTTTTACCTGGGAATACGTTCGTGTCGCATCGTTAAAGATCGTGTATACACTATTCGGATATTTTTCCGCTGATTCATCCAGAATATTGTACAAGGGGTTGTCGTACCCGGAAACTTCCAGAGGTACACCTTTGGGCCATTTCTCACCGTGCCAGGGTTTATCCGCCATAATAATCTCCTTTGTTGATAGCATCGTGTCAGGTATTTAACAATTCTGGGATAGTATAGTGAAATGTCAAAGATGTGTCAAATAAGAAAGAAGGGTTCGAAGGGTAGCTCTTAGATTTTGGCTCATAGCTGTTGGCTGGTTTGCCAGCTAAGAGCTAAGTAAACACTTGCCCTTTATACAACCCAACAAACGCAACAAACTCAATGAACTCAATGAACTCAATTCCCCTCCAACCCTTGTATCACCCTCGGACCCTCGAACCCCCAAGTTTTTACAGCCCCACAGCTTCATTGATCAGCACGATTTTGACCCTGTGTTTGGGGAATGATTTTTCCGTGATGGTCCATGTATTACATATGCGATCCGGACTGTTACACTCGTGACAATAAGCTGTTTTAGAACAGGGTGTCTTCTTGTCCAGCCGCATGGCATTGGCAGGTGCGGCGAAGTCCTTGATACGCGCCATGGCATCTTCAATATCAGGGACGATTTTATTGCGGCCTACCAGTACGATGACATGCTTCGGCCCGAATGTCAGGGCGCCGACCCTGTTGCCGATCATGTCGAGGTTTACCAGCTGCCCGTCTTCGGTAATGGCGTTGGTTCCGGTAATAAAGAGATCCACCATCAGCGACGCACGTTTTCGTTCCATCAATTCGGATTTTGAAAGAGACAGATCGATGGCGTCCACAACCTCCATGTCCTTGGCATCCTTGAGGGCCTGATACAGACCACTGGCCACAAATGTCATGGAGCCGCCCCAGGATATGCGTTGGGGTTTCAGTTGTGGGATGAGTTTTTCAAGGACAATGGTCTTGGCATCGGATATGCCGTCGGCGATGGTAACCTCAAAATTATTGGCTTCCAACTGTTCCTTGGTTTCGTTAAGTTTTATTTTCCAATACATTTCAAC
>QMMS01000268.1 GCA_003647375.1 Deltaproteobacteria bacterium | reverse complement strand
GCTGGTAATTCCATTTGTGGGGGAAGTGTTTAGGCAGGTTTTTGGCCCCCATTTTGGAGCAGTAGAGGGGTTTGTCCTCACCAATACGGTGCATGACCTGCGGTAGGCTTCCGGAATGGTCCATCTCTGTGTGGTTGCTGATGACCAGGTCAATTTTAGCCGGGTCGACAACCTTGGCAATATTATTGAAAAGCTGATCGGCAAAGTGGCTTTTGACGGTGTCGATCAATGCGATTTTTTCGTCAACGATTAAATAGGCGTTGTACGTGGTGCCGGCGTGGGTGGAATATCCATGAAAATCACGGATATTCCAATCCGTGACGCCGACATCGTAAATGCCTTTGGCAATTTCAACTGGTATCATTTTATAATCCCTTTTTACGGCCTGGTCAGGTAAACGCCGGTTTAGATACGATATTTTCCGGCCTGCCGGACAACAGCAGGTAAACCTGTGCACCTGCGAGCCTATTGTTTGAATGCAAGCAAAGACAAGCTGTTTACAATAAATAGCGGAGAAGCCGCATCACATAAAATCGCCCCAGGCGAGGTTATTATTCTTTTTCGAAATCATCCTTGGAAGCACCGCAGATCGGGCATTCCCAGTCATCCGGTACATCTTCCCATTTTGTTCCGGCCGCCACATCGTTGTCGGGATCCCCTTCTGCAGGGTCATACACATAGCCACAGATGGTACATACATATTTATCCATTATTCCTCCTCTTAATTTGAAAAAAATATTAATTTAGGGTTCTATTAAAACAAAATGAATTCATTTTCAAGCTTCTTCAGCGGCAGATCCGGGTCATCCAAGGGGTTTAAACATTTTTTTCCCGGCCCCGCAGATGGGGCACTTCCAATCGTCCGGCAGGTCGTCAAACTGCGTGCCCTTGGGGATTTTCCCTTTTCTGTCCCCCTTGTCCGGGTTGTAAATATAGCCGCAATTGGCCGTCTGGCATTGGTACATCTCTTCAGGGTTGGCCATTTTTATTCTCCTTTGAATTTAAATTTTCCCGGGTTTTTTAAAGCCGGGGAAAATTTAAATTCTTTAAAAGTATATTATAAGGTGTTTATAAATTCGGAGACCTTTTCTTCTATCTCATCACGGACTTTTTCCATAAATTCAACTGGTTTTCCTGCGGGGTCCGGCAGGTCCCAATCCATCTGCACCGCACCCGGAATATGTGGGCACACCTCCCCGCAACCCATGGTCACGATAATTTCGGGTTGGTGCAGGGCAATGGCCTGATCCAGCGACCGGGGTGATCGAAAGGCCAGATCAAACCCTTTTTCTGCCATCACCTGGATCATTAAGGGATCGACCTCTTTTGCCGGCAGACTTCCGGCCGTCATTACATCCAGTCTTTCACCTCCCAGCCGCTGTGCAAAGGCGCCGGCTATCTGGCTGCGGCATGCGTTTTCCCTGCAGGCGAACAACACCTTTTTCCGGTTTTCGGCCGGCATCAGATTTCCGGTAACCAGTTGTTTGATATCTTCGGAGAGGCCGGGGACATTGCGCATGTCTTCCGGTGTCTCGATATCGCGGTAGGTGAGGCTTCCTGCAAAGCTGGCATCGATAGCGTCAAAAAAATACCGGGCAACCAGGTCGACGCCATCAAAGAGCTGCCGGCCCCTGCTGCCGCCCATGGAAAGAAAACAGCCTTTACGTGTTTTTTTCAAGGGGTCGGAAAGTTTGAAACGGTACTTTCTTGACCAGAGGGTCTGGGTTCGGTCGATGAGGGCTTTTGCCTGGGCGGTAACACTGTAAAAGAATACGGGTGAAGCCGCCACCACGATTTCGGCTTCTCTTAGCAGTCCGTAGGTTTCTTTGGACATGTCATCGTCGTTAATAACACAAAAACCCTTTTTTTCACAAAACCCACACCCCCGGCACGGCTTGATGTCTTTGCGCGGCACATCGATGAATTCGATCCGAGCGCCCTGGGCCTTGAGTTCGTCCATGCACCGCTTCAGCAGATACGCTGTGCTTCCGTTTTTGAGAGGGCTGCCCTGTATGCCGATTGCGAGCATGACTTCCTTTCAATGCGGAATGTGGATTCAGTTATTTAACATGACACTTGGAGCAGGTGGTCGGGCCTGTGGGATTGCCGGCCTTCTTCTGGTCCTTATGGCATTTGACACACTGCTTGTTCATCACCTGCTTTGGTTTCAGCTGGCCGGCCTCTTTCATTTTTTTTAGGCCGTCGGCTTCCTGCGGAAAGGTGGCATGGCAGGTGTTGCAGTCCTTCAGCCTGTCCTGGTGGGCATGGTGGGGAAACAATACATCCCCCCGGGACCCGCCGTAGATTTTAATTTGTTCAGCACCCTGGTTGGCAGCTCCGGTGACTGCGACGATCGAAACGAGAGCGAGAATGATGCTGAAAAGTATCAGACTGATTTTCATTTCTTCTCCTTTTGAATAATAGCGGCGCAGCCGCGTCTCATAAAAGAAAATGCCCATATGATTTTTATGCGGGCATTTTCTTTTATTGTTAGTAGGCCTCTTCGAGGGACAGGTCTTCCTCGGTCAACTTCTTGGAGAACATCACATAGGCCCATACCTGGTAAACAAGGACAATCGGTATGAAAAGAATAACCACGATCAGCATTATTCTAAGGGTCAAAGGGCTCGACGACGCGTTAAAGGCCGTCAGACTGTAGGCAGGGTCGATGCTGGACGGGAACAGATTCGGGAACAGACCGACCACACCAAAGAATGTGCAGAATACAATGGTGGCTGCAGACGCAAACCAGGCTTTGAAATAGGCTTTTTTGGTCAGGAAATACTTGACGCCCAGCAACGCGGCAACAGCTACCAGGGGCACCAGAAACAGCACCGGATAGGCCAGATAGTTGGCATAAAGCGGTGTGAAGACGGCTGTGGCGATCAGAAAGACCACTGCTATCCCTAAAAGGACCGGCCACAGACGATTGGCCGTGGCGGCCGCCCGGTCGTGAAGGTCCCCGTCGGTTTTAATGGCGATCCAGAGGGCTCCATGGACCAGAAAAAGCGCGACAAAGAGCAGGCCCCCGAGTATTCCGTAGGGGTTGAGCAGTGTGAACAGATTGCCCTGGAAAATGCCTTCTTGGTTAATGGGCACGCCCTGAAAGATATTGCCGAAAGCCACCCCGAACAAAAGGGCTGGTACGAAACTGCCGATGAAGATGCATGTGTCCCACACCTTGCGCCAGAGCGGGTGATCGACCTTGCCTCGGAACTCAAAAGATACACCCCGCAGAATCAGGGCAAATAGAATGAGCATCAGGGCCGTGTAGAGGGATGAAAACATCACGGCATAGACCAGGGGAAATGCGGCGAATGTAACGCCGCCGGCCGTGATCAGCCACACCTCGTTGCCGTCCCAGAGAGGGCCCAGCGAATTGATCATTTTGCGTTTGTCTTCATCTGATTTGCCTAGGAATGGGTAAAGGGTACCCACGCCGAAGTCGAAACCGTCGGTCATAAAAAACAGCGCCCACAAAAGGCCCCAGATAAAAAACCATGTTGCTTGTAAAACCATTTTGTCCCCCGTATTCGATTTTCATGTTCCGCCGCGAACAACGAAGCATGCCATATGCTTGAATTGGACTTACACCATAACGGCTAGGCGTCTGCCGGTTCAGGTCCTTTGACGGCATTTTTGAACATCAGGTAGAAGCCGACCATTCCCAATAGACCGTAAACCAATATAAAGCCTATCAGAGAAGTCAGGACTTGTGACGAAGCTACCGGCGAGGCGGCATCCGCCGTCTTCAACAGACCATAAACGATCCAGGGTTGACGACCGACTTCTGCCAGGACCCACCCCATCTCAATAGCCACGTAGGGCAAGGGGATGGCAAAGACCATGATCCACAGGTACCACGGGTTTTCCATGAGTCTTTTTCTCAACACCAGGCCGATGATGGTCAGGAGCGGAAACAGCGTGCCGAGCGCGACCATCGTTCTAAAGGAGAAGAGGGTGATCAGAACAGGCGGCCGTTCGTCTTTGGGGAAATCCCGCAGACCCTTAACCTCGGCATTGATGTCGTGGTAGCCGAGAAAGCTGAGAATGTAGGGTATTTTACCGATTTCAATCAGGTTTCTTTCGTTTTCTTCATCCGGTATGGCAAAGAGGACAATGGGGGCCTGGGTCTGGGTTTCCCAGTGGGCTTCCATGGCAGCCAGCTTGGCCGGTTGGACTTCGGCGACGTGCACACCGTGCATGTCGCCGGTTGCCGCTACGGCGAGGGAAGCCACCAGTCCGAAAACCAGGGCCATGTTGAAGGACCTGGTGGAGAAATCCACATGCTGTTTTTTAAGCAGGTGGTAAGCGCTGATACCCATGACAAAAAAGGCGCCCAGGAGCAAGGCTGCCGGTATCATGTGGGCAAGTTCGAGCAAGGCGAATTTATTGGTGATCACTGCTCCGAAATTCGACAGCTCAGCGCGGCCGTTCCTGATGACGTAACCCACCGGGTGCTGCATCCATCCGTTGGCGGTCAGGATCCACATGGCGGAAAGGTTGCCGGCCAGGGCTACCACCCACATAACTGCGGCGTGGGCCTTTTTGGAGAGCTTTTTCCAGCCGAAGATCCAGATGCCGATAAAGGTCGATTCCAGAAAAAAGGCGACGGTGGCTTCTATGGCCAGCAGAGAGCCGAAAATGTCACCCACATAAGCGGAATAGCGCGACCAGTTGGTGCCGAATTGAAATTCGAGCGTGATGCCGGTGACAACGCCCAGGGCAAAATTGATCAGGAAAAGTTTGCCCCAGAATTTGGTCATTCTCAGATAGGTCTCATTGCCTGTCTGGACGTACCGGGTTTCCATAACGGCGATGATGACCGAAAGGCCCAAGGTCAGGGGCACGAACAGGAAATGAAACATGGTGGCTGCTGCGAACTGCAGCCGCGATAGCAATACAACATCCATGACAGCTCCTTATGAAGAGGTAAACAATCGACTACAGGCTTGATTGGGGTTGGCTGATAGCGCTATGCACTGCCCTCGAGTGTGCACTGGGTGAAATCTATCTCTTTGCCGCACTTTTCGCACAGATGCGTTTTTTCGAATTCGTCTGAAAAAATTTCTTTGGCTTCACCGCATGCCGGGCATGCACATGAAAAAGATTTCAGGTGTTTAAACTGCTCATAACCGGGACAATGCTGGGGTGTGGACATAGTAACCTCCAATATTTTTTTTTACATTAGAAACACCTGCCAGTACCTTATTGGTATACATATCATGCGTTGACGCATCAATAGTGGCCAGTGCAGCTGCTGAATGTTTATAATAAATCATACCTATAGTTTTTGCGCAATCTGTTTTCCATAGTCCTGCGCCATTTGAATGCCGCCGCCGAGGCTGCTGGATTTCAATCTCAGGGGGCCGGATACCATGTCCATTTGAAATACGTTGACCATGGTGTCGAAAATGCGATCGGGCGCCTCGCCACTCCAGCCAAAAGCACCGAAACCGCCCCCGACCTTGTTTTCAAGACCTGCTTTTTCGGCCAGAAAGAGCATGGTTTTCATCCCCTGTATCATATCTCCATGGTAGGTCGCGGATCCGAAGGCATAACCGTCAAACCCCTGGAGGTCGCTTTCATTTTTAATGTCATTGACGTTCTTGACACCGGCTTCGTTGCCGGTGAAGCGTACGCCCTCGGCGATGAGGTTGGCGATTTTTTCAGTTTCTCCCGAGCGTGATGCGTAAACAACGAGCACTTTTCCCATTTTGTTGACTCCCTATGAATTATATGCGTTTATCTTTTCCGTCGAATTCACAGTCCGGTGTGTAGCAGGTGTTGTCCAGGAATTCGCACTTTTCCTTACAGGACGGGCATTGTTCCGGGGGGGCGTCCGTCTCCAGGGCGTACCCGCAGTTTGAGCATTTCCAACTGGTCATGATAATACCTCCTTAGGGTTGGCAACAGGGCGCAACAATTGTTTATTCCGCGCCCGTAAATTCCGATGGCGGCCGGGATGACCCGGCCGCCGCGCTGGTTGATGAAATCATAGAATTTCATAGCATGAACGAGCTCCTCTTTGGCCTGCTGATACATCCAGTTGGCAAACCCATCCAGGTTGATGGATTTGAACCAGGCGTGCATGGACAGGTAAAGATAGGAGGAATACATTTAGGCATTGAATTGTTCCAATGCTTTTTGTACGTGTTCGTTCAGCATGGATTTATCCTTTCCAGAGCCCGTGCAGGTTGCAGTAAGCTCTTGCCGTG
>QMMS01000267.1 GCA_003647375.1 Deltaproteobacteria bacterium | reverse complement strand
GCACATGACCGTACTGGAGCATGTCAAAATGGCCCGCTATTCCAAACTGTCCTACGGCCTGTTCGGAGCCTTTTTGGACAGCCCCAAACGGCGGATGGAAGAGGAAGCGTTAACGGAGCTGGCCATGGAGTACATGCAGTTGTTCGGTGTGGATCAGTTTGCCGACCAGCTGGTGGTCAACCTGCCCTACGGCGCTCAGCGCCGCGTGGAAATGGCCCGGGCCCTGGCCATGGAGCCCAAGGTGCTGCTGCTCGATGAGCCCACCGTGGGCATGACCCCCGAGGAAATGGAGGACATGATCATGGTGGTACGCAAGGCCTATGAGCGATTCAATTTGGCCATTTTTTTGATCGAGCACCGCCTGCGCGTGGTGCGGGAGTTGTGCCAGCATGTCCAGGCACTGGTGTTCGGGGAGGTGCTGGTGGAAGGCACACCCGATGAAGTTCAAAATCATCCCAAAGTCATTGAAGCGTATATCGGTGAACAGGAGATAGACTTCTAATGCTGCTAGATGTAAAAAACCTCCGGGTTGCCTATGGCAGGATCAAGGCGCTGCACGGCATCGACTTTACTATAGAGGAAGGCGAGATCGTTACCATTATCGGGGCCAACGGTGCCGGGAAAAGCTCCACCCTGCGGGCTATCTCACGATTGGTGCCTCCGGGGCGGATACGCAGATGACCTTTGCGGGAAACGATCTGCTGAAGTACCCCCCGGAGAAAGTGGTCAGTGAACTGGGCATTTCCCATGTTCCCGAGGGCCGGCGGTTGTTCGGCAACCTGACGGTATTGGAGAACCTGAAACTGGCCGCCTTTGCCCGTAAGGACAAGGACAATGTGGAAAAGGATATCGAGCGGGTCTTTGCCATCTTTACCCGTCTGGATGAACGTAAGACCCAGAAAGCCGGCACCATGTCGGGCGGTGAGCAGCAGATGCTGGCCGTGGGGCGCGCCTTTATATCAGCACGCCGTCTCATGCTCCTGGATGAGCCCTCCATGGGGCTGTCGCCGCTTTTGATGAAACGCGTCTTCTTGTCCTTGAAAGAGATCAACCAGTCCGAGGGGACCGCCATCCTGCTGGTGGAACAGAATGCGCGCCTGGCCTTGAAATTCGCCCGGCGGGGCTATGTGCTGGAAAACGGCAATATGGTGCTGTATGGGGATTCTGCTGATCTCCTGGACAACGAGGATGTTAAGAAGGCCTATCTCGGTGGTTAATTTGTCTCGCCCGCTAATGCTCGAGTGCACAGAGAACACAGAGAATTAATTGTATTCTATAAAGAAACGGAAAAAGCTCTGTGAACTCAACGAGCTCAGCGAGAAATATATTTTGTCTAGGCAGACAGCGATCATGTATGAATATAAACAGCTATTCTCCCAGATTGGCTCTAAGAACGAATACATCAAAATAGCGGTTTTTCTGATCTTTGTGGCCTTTCTCCTGTTCCCTGTACTCGGGAAAAAGGCGGCTGTTATCGTCGGGGTCGTGGCCTTCCTGTTTTTCTGCCTGGGAGTTGCTTTCTGGCTGAAAGCGATCTTTTTCAGCCGTGACAAGAATGATAAAATACGTTGACGATTGTTGGTCCAATCCGGCATATGTCGATTATCTACCGAAGTGCTATACCCGAGAAATATTTTATAATATCGAAAAGTTAATCACCTGTCATTCCCGCGAAAGCGGGAATCCAGGGCTTCCTACTTGACTCCTGCTTTTGCGTGAGTGACGATAATTTTTTAAACCACTTCTAACCAATACCACCCTGAAAATAGCGTAATTTGCATCTCCTGCTTTCAATTTACACCTTTTTATGTGAGGATGAACGAGTTCTTCCGCAACTCGCTTCAGCAGGGATAAATTCCCGCGCTACAATAGCATGATGTTACCGATTATATAATAATATTTGAATAATCAGACTGTTGGCAATGTAGTTCAGGGCTTCAGCCCTGAAAAATCGAATGCGGGCCGCTAATAGAGATATTATCAAGCAGCCTGTAAAACAACGCATAAGGTGGGTCTAATGATGATCATCCGTAAAAGCATGTGGTTTCCCATTGTAATCATTATTCTTTTTAGCATTGCAATATCAGATACATATGCCGGTCCTTTTGAAAAAGGCAGCAGCCGGGTATCTGTTGTGGTTGGTTCGGGATATACGTTGAATGAAAACTATGTCATTCTCGGGCTCGGCGCCGGGTATTTTGTGCTCAAGGGCCTGGAACTCGGCCTGGACGGCCAGGCCTGGGTGGGCGGGGATCCGGATATTTATAAACTGATCCCGAAGGCCACCTATATACTGCCCATACAATCTCGAATACGTCCCTATGCCGGTGCTTTCTACAGCCGTATATTTATTGATGGGTTCGACGATCAGGACACGGCTGGTGCGCGGGGAGGTGTTTATTTCACTTCAGATCAAAAATGGTTCATGGGTATTGGTGCGGTCTATGAATCCTATCTGAATTGCGATAAAGATGTGTACTCATCGTGTGACGATGTTTACCCGGAGATCTCGTTTTCTGTCAGCTTTTAACAACCAGGGCTACTGGATGAAAGCGTTTTCTAGGACAGGATCAACTTGTCGATCTGATCGACGCTTTCAAAATGATGATCACGGGTCAGTAACGTGCCACCGACTTCCATGCAGCAGGCGGCAATCCAGACATCATTAAGCGGAATTTTTCTTCCGTTGCGGACCAGTGACAGATAAATCAGACCATATTTGGAGGCCACGGATCGGGTAATGTCAATAGTCTGCATTTCCAGCAATTGGATGATTTCGTCAAGTTTTTGCTCGTTGGCGATCCTTTGGCTGCCTTTACGAAAACCATATGAAAGTTCGCCGATAACAACGGAAGGTATATACAGATGTTGTCCCATGTCTGCCAGGATGCCTACTGTTTGGGGGACGCCTTCGGCAAAATCACAATAGATGTTGGTGTCGATAACTAGGTTCACTTCCAATCCTCGTCATCGACCGTGTTGAATTCGGTCACTGCTTCACGAAGCTCATTGCATTCCGTTTTCGGCATCCATCCGGACAATTCACGGATGAGCTGGGAGCGATCTTTTTCAGGACGGTATTTTTCATTAAAGGCTTCCATGATCAGCGCTGATTTGGTTTTACCGGTTTTCTGGGCCAACGAATTAAGGCGGTCCCCGGTTTTAGGGGGAACTCTTAAACTGACTTGCATGTTATGCCTCCATATCTGTATTACAATTTGTAACGATTGTAATACAGATATGCTGTATTGTCAATTGCTGTAATTGGAATTAAAAAGATCGATTTTACACTCACATTAGAAACATGGTTCAGCACAAATAGCGTTTAGTGGCCAAGCTATTGGGATAGGAAAAATATTCTCAGTTACGACTGGCTGTTTCTAATGAAAAAGATCGGCTCCCGCTATGCCGAGCGGAAGCCTTGAAGGAGGTTTGAGGACGGTAATGGAATTATTCGGCATATATCCTCAGTCTGTAATATTACTACATTGTGGTAGTTTGTCAAGGCCTGACAACAATGCAACCCGGAAAAAGCAGAAAAGACCTCTATCACGAAATCACGAAAGTTGAAAATCACGAAAAAATGAAAAAAATAATTAGGATATTAGAACAAAAAATAGTGCTATCGGTACGATATTGTACATAATGACAACTCATTATCTATACTTTGCCATGTTGTTTATGCAACTATGGGGGAAATTATGAAGGGATGGACAGAAGAGGAAATCAGAAACAAAGATCTGATGGCTCCCTGCGGCCTGTATTGCGGCGCGTGCGGTGTGTACCTGGCAACGCGGGACAATAACGCAAAGTTCAAGAAGATCATGGGCGGGCTGTATGGCACAGAGCCGGAGGAGACGGAGTGTCTTGGTTGCATGCAGGCGGATCCGCCCCGTAACCTGTACGGGTTTTGTCAACACTGCAAGCTCAGGGATTGCGTAAAATCAAAGGGCTATTATTCCTGCCATCAATGCGACGAGTGGCCATGTGACAAGGTTAAAAAATTCGGGCTGGCCACTGGCAGGCGCGTTATGGAACGGGCAATACCAATATGGCGTGAGAAGGTTGCCGAACTCGGGGACGAGGAGGGCAGCGTTGCCTGGGCAAGAGCAGAGTGTGAACGCTATCACTGCCCGGAATGCGGCAGCCCGCTTTTCAGGGGAGCGCAGCGCTGCCGGGCATGCAAAAAAGACGTGGCCGAGGAATTGGACGGCTCACTTTAGGCATGGCCTGCGGAAACTGTATTAATGCTTGGTGTGTTTTGCCAAAAAGAAGTGGCCCCTGACGGCAGATCAGGGGCCTTTGGTAAGGTGAAAGGAGAATTAGAGCGGAGGTGTTATTTGGAACCTCTGCCCAATTATCGGGTACCATGATATCACAATGTGGTAATTTGTCAAGCATTTTTATGTTTATCTATCAAAATTTGATCGATCTGTTCGCTGATCTCCTTAAATGTCACATCTTCATTTTCCACAACCGAGGCGGAGGTGATCGCATCAACGCCTTGATAACTGTAGGCCCAGTCCGGGTCTCCGGCTGTCATGAACACAACAACATTCTCTTTTTGTTCATTATTTTCGAGAAACGTATTTAATGCCGGGTTGAACCCCGACCAGGCCAGGCATGTATCTATGATCAGAACCACGTCATATTCCATTGGATCTATTTCATTCAGTTTCTTGATATTGACGATCTCGATGCTTGCCGCGTGTCGATATTTATCGATTACCCGTTCGCGAATACTGTCTTTGAATTCCGATGAATCACTGGCGATAATCATGCTGAACAGGCGGTCTTCGTTTGGCAGCCGTGTCTCCTGGACCCCGCGCGTGCAGGAATAAAAGGAGAGGAAGATATGTGCAAGAACCAGAAACCAGGTTATTGATGAGCTATTTTTCATAATCAGATTCTGTATTTTTCCGGATAGCGCAAAGGCTTCAATTTATGTCCCACCTTCACGAAAATAACACTTTTAGCAAAATCGGGTAAGGGCGTATTAAAGAGCCGAGCTATATTTGGCTTTTTAATTAACGATAAACACGGATACGTTGTCAACATGGTTTATTACCTTCTGGGTCGTTCCCCCGAACAGGAAATCCTTTGAGAAGAGATTCTGCCTTTGTTGGGTTATTGGGATTGAAACTTATCCCTGTACGTCAACGCCGAGGTCACAGCCAAGGGACGGATCCGGGTTTTCGCATTCAAAGTTGAAGTGGCGTGTATCTACATGGCCTTGAGTAAAAATATACAAAAGAAAATCGCTTCTCAATTTTCTTTTGGTTGATTCCTGGATGGGGCATGTTTATGTTTATAGCGTTTGGCAGAATAACGATCCGAAAATTAAACTGATATACGTTACTGGTTGCAACTTGAAATATCTAAAACAGTTCGCTCCAAACGCTATTATATTAGCCTTAGGATAACCGCCAATAGGCTTTTATCGAAAGAGAATTATAACAACCTGTATAACCATGCCATTCAGATCAAAACAAAAAATCCGGTTTGGTGACATTGACCGCGCTGGTATTGTTTATTATCCCAGGTTTTTGCACTATTTTCACGTGGCCCTGGAAGAATTTTTTGATGAATCGCTCGGCATTGAATATCCGACCGTGATCAATCACCACCGCGTTGGGTTGCCCACGGTCCATCTTGAGACCGATTTTCAAGGGCCGTTGAAGTACGGCGACAATATAGAGGTGGAGGTCACGGTACTTACCCTGGGGAGCACCTCCATCAAGTTCGGCTACCAGGTGTTCAGAAAAGGTGAAGACTCTCCCCGCGTTACTGGGCACAACGTTACCGTCTGCGTGGACATGAATACCTTTGAAAAGAAAAGCATTCCCGAGTTTTTACGAGATCGCCTGGCGAAGCACCTCAATTGACTTATCCAACCTTCAGCTAAGCTGGAGATCCAAGCCTTGCTATGCGAATGGGTGAGTGAATATATTTCACCACCCGTTCACTTCGTTCACGCGAGCGTAGCGGGTGGTGTAAGATCTTACATTTTTATTCCATAGTAGTAATTATCAACAAATGCACTTAGGTTTATAAAGGATATACAGCATCGTGCCAACCCCATCCTCCCCTTATGCCATCCCCAACGTACGGACGTTCATCGCCTTCAAATGTTTCTTCAATGCCAGGTTCTACTATCCGATCTTCACCATTCTTTTTCTTGATTTTGGATTGACGGTTTCCCAGTTTGCGCTCCTCAACGCGGTGTGGG
>QMMS01000266.1 GCA_003647375.1 Deltaproteobacteria bacterium | reverse complement strand
TTTACTTTATGGTCGTCACGAATTTTTTCAGCGCTGATATTTTCCAGCCCGTCGAATTTGGCCTTGCTGAAATTTCGTACAGGCATGATGGCGGTTGTCCCATATGTCCTGACATTTTGAGGGGTACCCAACTCGCGCAGCCTGCGGCCCGTATTGTCATTGGCAAGTACTTTCTTCTGCGCGATCTTAAGCGCTTTTTTAAACCTGTCCGGATCGGCAACCTTGATTTTTCGATCGCCCCTGGCCACGATCCCTTTCAGGTTTTTTGAACCCATGACAGCGCCCATTCCACACCGCCCGGCAACCCTTTTGTCTGACGCGATTACTGCAAACCGCACCAGGTTTTCACCGGCCGGACCGATCACCACCCAGTCTCCCTCCTGCTTACGGGTCTCCTGGATATCCCGGGTATCCAATCCCCACAATTCAGAAGCATCGTTGATGCTCACTTCTCCGTTCTCGACCCGGATATAAACCTTTTTTTCTGATTTCCCTCTGATCATGATGCCGTCATAACCGGATTTCTTTAAACTGATGCCGAATTTCCCGCCCACGTAGGAAGAAGCAAAGATACCGGTCAAGGGCGATTTACACATCGCGGTAAACCGACCCCCTGCCGGTGAAGGCGTCCCCGCGGTAGGCCCGGTCATCATTACCAGGATATTTTCCGGAGACAAGGGATCGATACCCGGTTCGATGTGATCATAAAGAAGCTTGGTGGCCAACCCCTTCCCTCCCAGATATTGCCGCCTTTCCAGATTGGAAATCTCTATGGTACCGATTTTTCCTGTAGATAGATCAACATCCAAAACTAAATTGTTGAAAGCAATTATGGTATCCATGCCCTGGCTCCTATTTTATTTCAGATTCAATGTTCAGATCATGACCGCTTATTGTTAGTCTGAAACTCTCCTTTTCTGGTCTTTTTTCAATGGCCCGTATCACCATGTCGAAGATCTTGTCCCGATAGTCCGATATCTTCTCCGGACGTCCCACAAGGAGCCATTGGATGGTCAGGTGTTCAATGAATCCCATCACCATGTTACGAACCAGGTAGGCGTCAATGTCTTCCCTGAAAACACCGGCATTCACCCCCTCGGTAAAGACTTCGACAATGTGGCGAGTGGATTCCTTGATAACGGCGTAGCCCTGTGATTTCAAAAACTTGCGATTTCCTTTAAGGGTCAGCAGAGCCACGGATGTATACAGTCGGTTGTTTTCATAAAATTCCAGATAGGCCTGGATGATCGCACGGATCTTCTCTGCCGGGCTGTGAATGTAGTGCACGATTTTGGCGATTCGTTCCAACTCCCGGCGGGTGTAGAGATTCGGAATCGCAAAGAGGACCTCTTCTTTCGAGGCAAAATATTCATACAGCGTCGGCTCGGAAATCTTGGCCGCCTTGCTGATGGCCGCAATGGTCGTGTCTTCAAATCCTTTTTCCCCGAATACTTTAAGGGCGCCCTCGATGATATTGATCTCTTTTTGAAGGTTCTTTTTTTTCCCTTTATTAGACATTTTTCTGGCTGGTTTTTTTTTGTCCAATGTCTGACCTCACTCTAAATATTAATATTTAGATGGTACTACGGATTTTTCGATTAACTATATTCTAATATTCACAATGTCAATAATTATCTTAATTATATTTGTGTTTTTTAACGTTTACTTAACTTGAACATAATATTTTATTTGATTTTTTAACTATCTATTAGATTTATTCTTGACTTGTAAAAAATTAGCCCCTATCTATAGAAAAATCATACCATGTAAAAATAATTGAGGGAGATTGTTATGGGTCTATCGGTTATCCACTATAAAATAGTCGAGCAGGTGGCGATCATCACCATAAACAACCCGCCTGTGAACGCATTGACACCCGTTTTTCTGGATGAATTCGAGAGCGTAATCGAAAAAATCCAAACAACGGGTAACGTTAGGTCGGTGCTGATGACCAGTGATTGCCCTGATTTTTTCTCGGCAGGAGATGACATTACCAAACTCAAGGAGATCGACGAAAATATGATCGCCCTTCTGCCCCGGGTTCATGCGGTGCTTAACCGGTTTGAGGCACTGGCCCTCCCCACCGTGGCAGCGATAGATGGACATGCCCTTGGCGGCGGCTTAGAACTCGCCCTGACATGCGACTTTCGTTTCATGGGTGAAGATTGCGGCCGCATCGGGCTTCCGGAAGTACGACTGGGCATGATACCTGCTTTTGGCGGAACCCAACGTTTGCCCCTTGTGGTGGGGAAAACAAAAGCCATTGAAATGATGTTCAAAGGCCTCCAGATCACGACGGATGAAGCCCTTGAAATCGGTCTTGTCAACGCTGTTTATGAACGGTCGCAGCTTTATGAAAAATCCTTTGACTATGCCCGGAGACTTGCCCTCCAGGCAACCGGGGCCATCGGATGGATTAAAAAATGTGTTCATGAAGGGTTGTACAGCGGGTTCGACAAAGGACTCGCTCTGGAGCAGGAAGCTTTCGGGAAAAATATCGTCACATTTGATGCCAGGGAGGGAGTCGATGCATTCTTATCAGGACGCAAACCGGAATTCAAAGGTTAAAACAGCATTCGTCACCGGCGGAGCAGGTTTTCTGGGTATCAATCTCATTGAGGAGCTTATTTCCGGCAGTTGGGATGTAACCGTGTTTGACCTGCAAACCGCAAACCTGAGCCGTTTTACATCCCGGAATGTTAAATTGGTGCAAGGGGATATCACAAACGCCGCTGCGTGTGTAAAGGCCATGCCGGAAAATGTGGATGCCGTATTTCATCTTGCCGGCAATACCAACCACTGGCGCCTCGGAGACAGGCTACAGACCAGGGTTAACGTCGGAGGAACGGGAAACATTGTGGCTGCCGCATTAAAACGCAACGCCCGCTGCCTTGTGCATACATCCAGCATCGCCGCCTACGGCTTCCAGCCTGAACGGATTACAGAGGATACCCGGTCCACGGCCGCAGGCGCTTCAATAAACTATTTTCGAACCAAGCGACTGTCTGAGATTGAAGTGCACAAGGGGATTAAAAAAGGGCTCAAGGCGGTCATTCTCAACCCGGCTAATATAATAGGTCCCTTCGACACCTCCGGATGGTCACGAATTTTTTTGCTGGTTGAAAAGGGACGCCTGCCGGGAGCGCCCCCGGGCAAAGCCTCTTTTTGCCATTCCCGCGAAGTGGCGCGCGCGCATATCCTGGCAGCAGAAAAAGGAACCAGCGGTGCCAATTATCTTTTAGGCGGCGCTGACGCCACTTTTTTTGAAATGGTGCAGCAGATCGGCAAGCTGATGAATCGCAAAGTCCCGGGCCGGCCGACACCCGCGTTTTTAATGAAACTGGTCGGCCGCCTCTCCTACTGGGGGTCTTGTTTTACACGCAAGGAACCGGATTTGACACCTGAAACGGCCTGTCTGACATCCAGTGAACTGCTGTGCAGTTCTCAGAAAGCAGTCAAAGAGTTGGGGTATCGCACTGTTTCTCTCGAAGATATGCTGGCAGACTGTCACGCCTGGATGATAGAAGCAGGTCTTCTGGAAGCGCCGTAAAATCACTATGGGCCCAAAGATGCCGATTGGGGGAGGATAACAACTACCCATTCCGGATGAACCGGAATGGAATTTCCAATAATCAATATCCAACGCCCAATTATCAAGTGCGCGCAGGGCTGAAGCCCTGAACTACATGGCATAAAGCCAATGGCTCTGTAGCGCAGGGATTTATCCCTGCTAAAACGTGCGCTTAATACCAAAATCATGCACAAACATGATGTGATTTTAACAAACAGATACTTAAAAACCTGCAGACAGGGAGCTTGATATGCAAGGCAGTATTAAAAGAGTAGCTATTATTTACGGGTGCCGAACCCCGTTTTTAAAATCCGGAACAGGATTTCGTGACACCATGGCCTGGGAACCCATGCAAACTTTGGCATAATGATTGGTGCTACCCCAGTCAGAAGACCTACGTAGGGTTTAGGCAGCAAAATTTCGGAGTTTACGGAGGAATAGATGGTTTGCATCTCAGAGAGTAACACGCACATCATTGCCTGTGCAACTGTAGCCGAAGAACTCATCCACCTGGGTATTCCTAAAAATCAAATCACAGAGCTTGAATTCGGGTTACATAATCTTCCCCAAAAATTGAGGACCACTCTTCAGGCGAAGATTGATAAAGTCAATGGGGTCGAAAATATTCTTTTAGGCTACGGTCTCTGTTCAAATTCCGTTATCGGGCTTTCCTCAAAAACCTGCCGACTGGTCATCCCCAAGGTGGATGATTGTATCTCTCTTTTCCTGGGCTCCAATGAAGAACGTCTCCAAAGACTTTTCAAGGATCCGGGGACATTCTATCTAACCAAAGGGTGGATCAAGGCGGGAAAGGAGGAACTTACGATTCTTGAAGAGCGTTATGGGGGAAAAAAGGCGATAGAGATCAGAAATATGATGTTTAAAAACTATACACATGTAACGCTGATAAATACCGGAAATTACAAAATGGACGAGTATCGCGCTCTTGCCGGCCAAGAGGCCGAAAGTGCCGAGCTAAAATTTAGAGAAGTACCCGGTTCAAATCGACTAATTAAAAAGATGATTAATGGTGAATGGGATTCTGAGTTCATGGTTGCTGAACCGGGAGAGGAAATATTTTTTCAGACTTATTAAAATTGATCATCGATATTAATGGATAAGGAGGCTTGGATATGTTGGAAGATTTATCCGCAGGTTTTGTAGAACTAAAAAAGGATGAGATTGTTGAGACGATTAGCACAAGGATCACACAGGGCGATGATGCAACAAAATTGCTTGAGGATGCACGCCTTGCCATGACTGTTGTTGGCGATCGGTTCCAGGATGGTTCCCTGTTTTTAGCCGAAATGATGCTATCAGCAGAAATATTTAAAGAAGTGATAGGCATGCTGAAACCACACCTGGATAAGGCCCGGCCCCCTGAGCCCATTGGCACAATCGTGCTGGCCACGCCAAGGGGCGATATCCATGATCTGGGCAAGGACATCTTTGCAACGCTTTTGGAAGGTCAGGGTTTTGAGGTTCATAACCTGGGCGTGGATGTTGAGCCCTCTTTAGTTGTCGAGAAGGTCAAAGAAGTAACGCCCGATCTGGTCGGTTTCTCAGCCCTGATTACCACGGCATTTGCCAGCATGAAGGAGACAACGGATATACTGGAAGATGAAAACATGCGCGATTCCTTCAAACTAATGGTGGGTGGTGGCGTGACGACCACCATGCTTAAAGAGCACATCGGTGCTGACTTTCAAACCATCGATGCCATGGAGGGCGTGTCTTACTGCCTTAAAACAATGCATGCAAAGAATCCTGCAAGGTCTTCATGAAACTTTTGATCATGGCTGGCTTTCTCGGCTCAGGCAAGACCACGCTGCTGCTGCAGATTGCAAAGCGGTTGAGTGCAGCCTCCCTGAAGATAGCCATTATTGAAAATGAGATAGGTGAAATAGGGGTTGACGGGGACTATCTCAACCGTGAAGAGCTGCATGTGCAGAAACTGTTCGGTGGCTGTATATGTTGTACCCTTTCCACCGGGCTCATTGAAACATTGGAAAAAATTGAACTGCACTATCAACCCGATCTTGTTATCCTCGAGGCCACCGGCGTTGCCCGGCCGGGCGATATCCTGACCAATGTGAACAAGTATCAACCGAAGGTTGAGAGCATTAAAATACTTACCCTTGTGGATGCATTCCGCTTTGAGATGTTGATGGAAGTGATAGAGCCCCTGTTAACCGCCCAGATTAAAGCCGCCCATACTGTGGTTGTGAACAAGATCGATCAGGTGCAGAATAAAACCCTGGAAAGTGTCATCCAAAGTGTCGAATGCCTGAACCCGGAAGCCAAAGTCAGTACGGTATCTGCAGAGGTGGGAACAAACCTGAATTCTTTTCTGGATGATTTATCATGACCAACAACTGCAATCATAGTGACCCCACAGTATTTGCCAGCAAAGAGTATCTGACCTTCAGCAGCCCTATTTCCGCAATAAAACTTCAGGCGAGACTGGATACATTCCTGGACGACCTGACAAAATCGTTAAAGCACAATGGATGCCTGCTGATCGGTCACATAAAAGGACTTGTAAGCACCCGAGATAAAGGCCATCTCATGTTCAGCGTTACATCCTTTACGACCGATGCGCATTTTAAGGGGACGATGGCCGGCAGCCTTAAACAAGCGGAATTAACCATTAATGTCATCGTGTATGG
>QMMS01000265.1 GCA_003647375.1 Deltaproteobacteria bacterium | reverse complement strand
TCTTTAGGCTGCCTTATACATGAGTTTGCGCGCTGAAGTCGCTGATTACCCCCCTCGCTTCAAAACGGGAGCACCTCTATGCCACCGCAAAAAACATCTAACAACCGTGATCGGATTGTCGCGGAGGTACGTCGCGATCAGGCACGTCGGGAAAAAGGGTACCGGGAACGAGCGCTCAAGATGTTCCCCTGGATCTGCGGTCGCTGCGGCCGTGAATTTACCGGACTGCGCGTTCGAGAACTGACCGTGCATCACAAGGATCATGACCACGACAACAACCCGCCGGACGGTAGCAACTGGGAACTGCTTTGCATCTACTGCCACGACAATGAGCACTCACGCGACCAGGTGGCGGATTGGTACGAAAAGGCCGATCCGGATGATGAACGAACGCCGGCGTCCGACAACAAACCCTTTGCCGGTTTGGCCGATCTTTTGAAAAAATAAGGATCCGTTATTAGGAGCTTCGATGAATAAATCACGTGCAGTAGCCGTCGTCGGTACATTCGATTCAAAAGGAGAGGAGCATTTGTTCCTCAAAAACCGTATTGAAGGATCGGGACTCCGGGTGCTAACCGTTAACGTTGGAACCAAAGAACCCATTCCGTTCGAGGTGTCCTATGATCTGTATTCGTTGATGAAAAAGAATGGGAATCTGGATGACGGCAACAGAGACAAAGCCATTCAGGACATGATCCGTGAAGGAATAAAGTTAATCAAGCAGCTGTGCCGCGATGGTAAAATCCACGGCATGATATCCGCCGGCGGTGGAAGTGGAACGCATCTTTGTTCCAGCATCATGCGTGCGCTTCCTCTCGGGATTCCAAAAGTGATGGTTTCAACCGTTGCGTCTAAAGACATGAAGCACACTGTCGGCACCAAAGACATCACCATGATACACAGCGTGGTGGATCTGCTCGGAGTGAACAGTATTTCCGGAATTATTCTGGACAAGGCGGCGGCAGCCATTTGCGGCATGACCCGTAGTCAATGGCAACCTGATACAGAGAAAAGACGGATTGCACTGTCCTTTTTCGGCTTCATCACAAAATCGGCGGAGGCGGTTAAAAGGGAATTGGAGCGTATGGACTATGAGGTGATTCCATTTCATGCCAATGGTACCGGCGGGATGGCCATGGAAGAACTGGCATCCGAAGGGTATTTTCATGGTATCCTCGACCTGGCAACCCATGAACTGGCCGATGCGTTAATGGATGGCTACTGCAGCGGCATCGGGCCGGATCGCTTCGAGCCGACCCCGGGGAAAAAAATCCCCCGGCTGGTCACACCGGGAGGCCTTGACTGTGCCGTACTCGAGTTTACACGCCGGCATATTCCAGAAGAACACAGAGACCGCAAGGTATTCTTTTATGACTTCAGATCCGCTATTCGCCTCACGCTTGAAGAGAGCCGGGTATTGGCTGAACAACTGTCCGACAAGTTGAACAAAGACGTATCCAATGTTCATGTCCTCGTTCCCACCCGGGGCTGGTCCGAAGCAGACAAGGAAAGCGAACCCCTATATGACCCTGAAACGAATGCGTACTTCGTTAAAATTTTTAAAGAAAAATTGGACCACCGCATTCGCCTCGAGGAGGTCGATATGCACATCAACGACCCCGCCTTTGCTCAAATGGCGGCCCATGTAATGGATCAAATGGTCAAAGAGCGCAGCTAAATTCTAAATCAGAATATCAAAATACGAAACGGTTCGGCTTACTCACCGCCCTGAGTAAAGTCGAAGGGCAAATCCAAATATTGAATGCTTCAATGACCAAAACATAGCCTATGGGCTGGACCGATTAAGGTTTTGATCATTCGAATTTATGTCATTGGATATTGTTTAGGATTTCGAATTTCGTGCTTCGGATTTACTAAGCGGAGATCTTTCAACGATGTTTCTCAAACCCGATTGTATCCCATGTATTTTAAATATGTCTCTGAATTATCTTCGCAAATTGTCCGTTCCCGATGAACAGGTCAACAAGATCTATTCGGATATTCTGTCTTTGAGACCACTCAGGGGAGAAATATGGGATATTACGAGCCCGGAGGTCATCGAGTCGATCATGAGGAAAATTATGATGGCCATCGACAACGATGACCCCCTTGCGGCGGAGAAAGAGAAGCAGAACCAGAGAATGCTGACAGCATACACGAGCTTGAAAAGGATGGTAGAAAAATCTGCATACCCTCTTAGCACAGCGGCACAGCTTGCTATTCTCGGAAATGCCATCGATATAATGATGTTGGACGGAATGACCGATTTTCAAAATATCATCAATGAACAGCTCGCTAATCCGCTACAGGAAAATGCATTTGAGGTTTTGGAAAAACGTATAATGAACAGCAAAAGTATTCTCTATTTTGGCGACAATGCCGGGGAGATTGTTTTAGATAAACTGTTCATTGAAACAATTAAAGCGCAATATGAAACAGAAATTGTGTTTGTGGTCAGAAGTATGCCAACATTGAACGATGCAACACTGAAAGATTCCGAACAGATAGGAATGGTCAACCTGGTGCGTGTAATAGAGAACGGTATCGACGGGCCTGTCCCCGGTACCCAGCTACATCGATGCTCAAGGGATGTGAAAAGCCTTTTTCAAAAGGCGGATCTGATCATATCCAAAGGCGGTGGGAATTTTGACACCCTGGATGAGCTACCAAAGAAGCACAAAAGCAAGATATCGTATCTGCTGCTGTCAAAATGCCGCCCCTATCAGGAGCATTTTGGTGTGGGATTGCATCGGCCGATACTCTACCACGGGTAGGCGGAGCAAAAAAAATAGGGTTCGAGGGTGGTACAAGGGTGATACAAGGGGCCGAGGGTGGCTTACGGCAACGAGCGAAAAGCACCTAAAAGCCTACAGCCTGTCTAAACCGCTAAAAGACTAACGAGGGTTTGAGGGAAATAACTGTCATTTGCTTCGCGTCATTTATATACGTTTTAGGTGTTAGGTTTTAAGTTTTAGGTTCAGCCATAAGCAACCACCTGTCAGCCATGAGCAACAATTAATGCCGCGCAAAGCGCAAATGTCTATCAATGACATCCGAAGGATAAATGTCGCCCGCAGGGCAAATCACGCGCGTAGCGCAAATGACGCCTGAAAGGCGAATGCACAGGAGGCCCCATGCAGAAACCAAGCGTACTTCTTGTGGCCACAATGGATACCAAGTCCAGAGAAGCCGGTTTCATTGAATCCTGTCTCAAAGAATCAGGCTGCTCGGTCCAGATTATGGATGCCGGGATTCGAGGTGAAAGTCCCGTGCCCGTCACAATTACAAGACAGGAAGTTGCCCAGGCCGCCGGCAGGACCCTGCAGGAAGTCCAATCCATCCGTCAAGAAGGCAAAGCGCTATCCATTATGCTCAAAGGCGCCTGTCGAATTGCAACGGCAATTTATGAGAAAGGCCTTATGCATGGTATCATCAGCCTGGGCGGATCCATGGGGACCACCCTCGGCACCGGCGTCATGCGACAATTTTCCCTTGGGTTTCCAAAGGTAATGATCTCCACCATGGCATCCCGGGATACCCGGGCTTTTGTGGGAACAAAAGATATTCTGATGCTGCATGCTGTTTGTGATCTCTCGGGTCTCAATCGCTTTACCAGGAAAATTCTTCAAAATGGATCCATGGCTTTGGTTGGCATGGTATCGCGAAAACCCTTGGACACTCCTTCCGGGGCACCCATGATCTTTGTTTCAACACTCGGAACGACTGAAAAGTGCCTTCAGGAGATCCGGGGTTACCTCGAGCAAGACGGTAAAGAAGTGGTCGTCTTCCATACGGTTGGTTCCGGCGGAAAGGCCATGGAGGAATTAATGGAATCTGAATCCATCGAAGCAGTGGTGGATCTCTCTCTTCACGAAATGGCAGATCATCGATTCGGAGGAGATTACGATGCAGGGCCTGATAGGGGTTCCGTTGCATTGAAAAGGGGGATTCCGGTTGTCCTGGTGCCCGGAAACATTGATTTCCTCGTGGCAGGACCTTTGGAGCAGACCCTGAAAGATTTCCCCAATCGGCCATACCATGTTCACAATTCTGCCATTACGGTTGTACGCTCAACACCGGAAGAAATAGAAATCATCGCCAAACAACTTGGGGATCTTTGCAATGCAGCACAAGGGCCTTACACTATTTTGATCCCTCAAAAAGGTTTTTCAGCATTCGATTCAAAAGAAGGACCACTTCACGACCCGGAAGCACCGGCACGATTTGCCAAAAGCCTGGAGGCGCAATTGTCCGATACATCACGGATACACACCCTGCCCTACCATATCAATGATTCCGAGTTTTCAGAAGCGGTGATGGATAGGCTTCAAGAACTTTTGTCCTGATTGCAGCGTTCGGCTTACCCTAGTCTTCTTTTGCGGTTCCGGTGTTTCAAGGACGCTATCGCTGAAAGACCGCCCGCCTCTGGCTCAGTTTTCCGTTATGTCCTACCCGATAAAAATACTTGCACATAACACAATGCGTACGATATAATGTACGAAATACATACTTAATGAGGTACGATATGCAAAAACTAAAAATTGATCAAGACATCAGACCCCTGTCAGAGGTCAGAAACGGCATGGCAAACTTCATAAAGCAGGTTCACGTTACTAAAAGACCCGTGATAATTACACAGCATGGAAAGGGTGTAGCAGTACTATTAGGTGCAAATGAATTTGAAGCCATGCAAGAAAAAATCGAGCTTCTATCAGATATTCAAACCTCTCTCAATCAACTTGAAAAAGGAGCAGGAATCAGCCATGACGATGCAAAAGAGGACCTATTAAAGCGAATTCCCCGATGAGAATAATCTAGTCTCCTCTTGCTGTCGATAGAGCTTCGGAAATTGCCGATTATATTGCCCAGGACAAACCATCAGCGGCAGAAAAATGGATTGATACAGTATTTTCTAAAGTTGAGCAGCTAAAATCGTCTCCTGAAATCGGCCGGATAGTACCCGAAATTAAAGATAGTCAATTTAGAGAACTAATTTACGGCAACTACCGCATCATTTATCGTATCGAAACCAAACAAATATCCATTCTCACGATTCGACATGGCAAACAAATATTGCCAATTAATGAAATTAGGCTCCAGGCATGAGTTTCCCGACCGTCGGTTTCGCGTTACAACATTTTTTACACGAGTATATCCGTCAAATCCACGATGCTGTCAATGACGGCATCCGGATTTTCCCTATTTAGCGCTTTATAGTCGTCAAACCCACTGAGCACGCCAACCGTCTTCATCCCTGCAGCCTTACCCGCTTGAATATCTGTACGCGTATCTCCCACATACATGCAGAGTTCCGGCAGGATGCCAAGCCTTTTACTGCACTCAAGCAATGGATCCGGCGCCGGCTTTTTAAGGGACACATCGTCTGCATGAATAATGACTTCCAGCAGGTCGTTGATGCCTGAGTCCACCAGTGGAGGTAGCTTGACCTTCATGTTTTCTCGGGGCGTGGATGTAACGATGCCCATCTTGATCCCTTTTTGCGAAATAGTCTCTAATGTCTCTTTTGCATTTGGGATCAACTTGGCATGCGTTCCAAAGAGATTCGGGTATATCTCGTCAATGATCTCCCTGGTTCTCTTGATCATGCGTTCCTTCTCTTCTTGTGTCTTTCTCGGAAAAAGCTGCTCCCATTCAAAATCACCGTTTTTTGCAGCATCCCGAAGTTTATCTTTTGACGGCATGGGGATTTCGAGTCGTTTGAATACAATTTCGATAATCTGATAGTATATGCCGATGGAGTCCAAAATTGTGCCATCAAGATCGAATAAAACCGCCTCCACTTTCAACTTTTCCGGATTCAAAACAGCCTCTTCTCCTTTTGTTCATGTGCCCAAAAGTAAAAAAATGCCAGCAGGGTCATACCGTTATCGATGTCATTGCTTTCTATTTTTAAAGGGATATCCGCAATGGGAATTTTGATAACTTCAATATCCTCGCCTTCGTCCAACGTCTGGTCTTGCGTGTATTCAGCGTCTATTGTCAGGCAGACGAAACACTTGTTGCTTAATATGGCCGGTTGGGGAAAGCACTCGCCGATAATCCGCACGTCTTGAGATCGATAGCCGGTCTCTTCCAGAAGCTCCCTTTGGGCAGCTACAATCGGAGACGGATCACCCGGATCGATGAGGCCGCCCGGCAGTTCCAGATGAATCTTCTCGGTACCATGTCGGTACTGACGCACCATGACCACTTCTTTGGCTGCGGTAATTGCCAGAACCAC
>QMMS01000264.1 GCA_003647375.1 Deltaproteobacteria bacterium | reverse complement strand
TAACTCCCTTCATAAGCCACCGGCTCAGCCGGTGAGAATTGAAAAGGTTCTACCGATCCGGTGAGGAATACATGTGACAACAGTGTTCACTTAACCTACGCCGGTGTCTGATGCAGGGAGTTAAATCAGCAACCTCCGGTAGAGCAGGCCCCTTCGAGGGGCCTTCCTCATACCTCCGGCTTTGCCGGAGGTCGCTGATTTTCTAAATTCCTAAATATTTTGACAATTATCAGGATGAATAAACGCGTAACCATAAAGGATGTCGCCAAAATGGCGAATGCGTCAGTGGCTGCTGTTTCTATGTCACTCAACAATCGTCCTGGTATCGGGGATGAAAAACGCCAAAAAATAAAGGAGATTGCCAAAAAAACCGGGTATCAGCCAAGCTTGGTGGCTAAAAGTCTGGTCAATAAGCGGAGCTATATAATCGGATTGATTATCAACGATATAGCGGATCATTTTTTTGCTGAATTGGCAAAAGGGGTTGAGGACACAGCAAAAAAACATGGTTATAGTACCATACTATGCACAACCGACGGAAATTTAAAAACTCAGGAAGATTATCTTGATATACTTTGCTCTCGCGGTGTCGATGGAATTATCATATCAACTGTTGTAGCAGAAGACCCTCACATTGAATTTCTTATCGATGAAAAAATTCCGTTTGTTTGCATCAATCGAATACCCCTTATCCCTTATTTGGAAAAAAAAGCAGAATACATTATCATGGATAACTATTCTGCAGGATACAAAGGTATCGAGCATCTTTGGAAGCTAGGCCACGACAAGATTGCTATTATTACTGGGTCACTAAATGCGTCCAATGCCATTGAAAGTCTTAAAGGCAGCAAAGCAGCATTAAAGAAAATCGGAATTAAAATCCCTAAGCGCTGTATTAAAGAAGGAAAATACTCTCATCAGGAGGCATATCTGGTTTGCGAAAGGCTTCTAAAAAGTAAAAACCCCCCAACTGCTTTTTTTGCTCATGATGACAATATGGCACTGGGCGCCCGCGAGGCCATATTGCATTCAGGACTGGAAATTCCAAAAGATATCGCCTTAATGGGCATCGATAACATCAAAACGGGAGCCTTGGCAGGCATTGAGCTTACCACCATAAGCCAAAAAAAATATGAGATGGGTGCCATGGGGGTGAAAATACTCATTAATCGAATCGAAGAAAAGGTCCCGCACATGGTGGAAAAGATCGTCCTGGATGCAGAACTCGTAGTCCGAAAAACGTGTGGATACCAGGATTCCGGATATCTCCGCTGACATGTTAAAAGTGGCAGGTATCTTTTTAGCATTTTACTGAAACGTTTCATTAAAGATTTAACCATTTTCTACAAACTTTGGGAGAAGACATCATGGTTGGCAATATCGAAAACAGTCATTTCCTGCACTATAACCTGCGGTCCGTCGCTCCTATGGTGGAGAGAGGGGAGGGGATTTATCTATACGACAGTTCCGGGAAACGCTACATCGACGGGACCTCTGGTCCTGTGGTGTGCAACATCGGCCATGGGGTCAAGGAAATCGGCGAGACATACGCTGCCCAGGCAGAGAAGGTGGCTTATGTTTTTAGATCCCACTTCACCAGCGAACCGAGCGAAAAACTGGCAACCATGATTGCTGATATGGCGCCAAATGGTCTCGACGGTGTCTTTTTTGTGTCCAGCGGGTCTGAAGGCACTGAAATGGCTGCCAAAATAGCCCAACAATATTATCTGGAGCAAGACAAGGTCAGGAAGGAGCTGATCGTCTCACGCTGGTTGAGCTACCACGGCATCACTATGGGGGCGCTATCCATGAGCGGGCATGTTCAGCGCAGGAAAAATTATGCGAACTCCCTTTTGCCCTATCCGAAAATTCCCATCCCCAATTGCTACCGATGCCCTGAAAACAGCCACCATCCGGATTGTAACCTAGCCTGCGCCCACCGTCTGAAAGAAACCATCCAGATGGTTGGTGAAGAATATATCAGTGCGTTCATTGCAGAACCGGTTGTCGGCGCTGCCGCCGGCGCTGTTGTACCGCCTCCGGAATACTATAAGATCATCAGAGACATTTGTGATGAGTTCGATATCCTGTTCATTGTCGACGAGGTGATGACCGGTTTTGGTAGAACCGGTTTGAATTTTGGGATCGAGCACTGGGATGTTACCCCGGACATGATCGTCTTTGCCAAGGGAGCCAGCGCTGGCTACTACCCTCTAGCGGGCGTCATTATATCCGAAAAAATATTTGATGTTCTCAAAAACGGAAAAAAGGGGATATTCGCTCCAGGGCATACCTATTCCGGGACTCCCATGGCAGGTGCTGTAGGATGCAGTGTGATCGAATACATGCAGAAGCATAGGCTGATCGAAAATGTCCAAAACCTCAGCGGGTACTTGGAAGACCAATTAAAAACACTATATTCCCACAAAATTGTAGGAGACATCCGTGGCAAAGGGTTTTTGTGGGGTATCGAATTTGTCAAAGATCAAAAAACCAAGGAGCCTTTTTCCGAAAAGCAGGGTGGAATAGTTGCCGATTTAATATCAAAAACAGCATTTAAAAACGGATTGATATTGTACCCCGGTAGCGGATGCGTGGACGGCACTTTAGGCGATCACACATTAGTGGCGCCGCCTTTTATTATTGAAAAACAAGAGATTGATGAGATGGTTTCAATAATCGATCGTTCAATTTCAGAGGTGGAAAAAGGAAGACAGGAGGATATATGAGCATCCTAATTCGAAATGGTTGGTTAGCCGATGGAACCGGCAACCCCCTTTACCCGGCTGACGTGATGATCGAGGGGGATCGGATTACGGCAGTGGAGCGTCTGCCCGAAGCCCAAGCAGACCATGTTATCGATGCTCAAGGCAAGCTTGTCTGTCCGGGATTCATCGACTGTCACAGTCACACAGATTGGACCATTAACGCCAATCCAGCCATGCAAAGTACTATCCGGCAGGGCGTTACCACCCATATAGCTGGTAATTGTGGGTTCAGCATGGCGCCATTGAGTGAATTTTCCCGAGGCTACTGTGAAGAAGTTTTAAAATCCTTTGCTTACCAAGGATCAGCAACCTGGTCCAGCTTTTCCGAGTATCTGGACACAATCGCCCGAATGAAGACCGCCGGGAATTTAGCGTGGTTCGTGGGGCACAACACCATCCGGACTACATCCGGGGTTGCTGTCCCGAGCAAGGACGTAACCGCCGATCAGATGAAGGCCATGGAAAATCATGTAAGGGAAGCCATGGATGCAGGTGCTTTGGGCATGTCTACCGGGCTGGAATACGCCCCCGGGCGTCTTGCGTCAACAGAAGAGATCGCGCATTTGGCCAAGATAGCAAAAGTTTACGGCGGCATGTATGCCAGCCACATCCGCAACTATGACGAGCATCTGCAACTGGCTGTAGAGGAATTCGTACAAATCGTCAAAAACAGCAACATAAAAGGACAGCTTTCGCATCTGAACGTGCGTGAAAACACCAACGCACCTCAAGGGGCTTGGATTCGGGCCGTGGAGACCTTGGAGCAGGCCCGTGAAAAGGGGTTTGACATTCAGACCGACTGCGTAGGCTATGAAGGCGGTATCGGTAAGCTGGCCGCCATCCTGCCCCCCTGGGTTTTGGAGGGCGGGGCTGAACAGGCCGCCTTGAGGATGAAAGATCCTGCCGTGCGCAAACGCCTGCGTACGGAATGCGACCGTTACTGGCGCTTCATTCACAACGGCGACTGGTTTCGGGTGAGCATCGTACAGGAAAAGCCTTTTCCAGAAATCGCCGGTAAAAATTTTGAAGAAATCGCCCAACTCTGGGGAAAGGACCCGTGGGACTGCTATTTTGACATCATGGCGGCTGCCGGTGCAGGCATGGAGGATCTGATCGCCGTGGGCCTGATGTTTACGGAAGCGCATGTGGCTGATATGGTTTCTCACCCTTTGTTCAGCTTTGAAGCGGACTTCATCAGCATCGATTTGGACAGTCCGATGCGGAATACAGCGCCATTCAAGGCCAGCTACGCCGGTATGATCCATTTTCTCACTTGCCATGTTCGCGAAAGAAAAACATTACGCCTGGAAGATGCCGTTCGAAAAATGACCAGCATGCCGGCGACGCACTTTGGGCTCCGTGAGCGGGGTTTGTTGCGCAAAGGCTATTTTGCCGATGTGGTGGTGCTGGACTATGAAAAACTCAATGACGGGGTCACCGATTCGCAGCCTTTTGCTTATGCCAAGGGAGTGGAGAATGTAATCGTGAACGGAACGAGGGTGATCGATCATTCAGAGCACAACGGAGCCCGCCCGGGCCGTAATTTGTTGCGTGTATGAATGGATTTCTACCCTATGCTGTAGAATGAGAATCATGCCTGGAAAAATGGCTGATCATTTCTAATGATTATTAAGTTTTCATCGTAAGGATAGGCACCGTAGATTAACGTATCAAAGAATACGTATTTGATACTCAAACACAAAGGAGGTTAACCATGTCAGAACTCATGAAACTCGAGAAATTGTTAGTCAGCGGTTGCATAAGCCGCCGGCAATTTTTGAGGAGTCTTTCGATTTTGGGGTTGGCGGGAGCTGTTTCCCCCACACTGTGGAATTCGAGTGCACAGGCTCAAACACCAAAATCAGGCGGCTCCTTCCGCCTGGGCCTGAGAGGCGCCAGCACGGCCGAATCACTTGACCCGGCAACTTACGGTACCGGTGTAATCAATAACTTTATGATGGGAGCCATCGGCAACTGCCTGACCGAAGTCGACCATAAGGGTAGGATAATACCGGAACTGGCCGAATCATGGGAGACCAACGCCAGTGCCAGCGCCTGGACTTTTTACCTGCGCAAGGGGGTGACTTTCCACAACGGTAAAACCCTTACAGCGGATGATGTCATTGCCTCATTCAATCACCATCGCGGGGAACACACAAAATCGTCGGGCAAATCGCTGTTGAAAGCAGTGACGGATATTAAGAAACTGGACAACCACACGGTTGTGTTCGAACTCGAAAGCGGCAATGCGGATTTTCCCTATATCGTTTCCGAGTATTTCTTCATCATATTCCCTGCCAAGGACGGGAAGCTCGACTGGCAACCGGGCGTTGCCACAGGCGGCTACAAACTGATCGAATTAGAGCCGGGCGTGCGTTATGTGGGCGAACGTTATGCAGACTACTGGAAGGAGGGGCGTGCCCATTTCGACCGGGTGGAGCTGGTGCCTCTCAGCGATTCCATGGCCCGAACCACAGCCCTCATAACCGGGGAGGTGGATAGTATCGGCAGTGTCGACGTCAGCACCGTTCACCTACTGAAAAAGAAACCCGGAATAGAAGTCAACGCCGTGACCGGGACCCAGCACTTCACCATGCCCATGTTCACAGACGTTGCGCCTTTCGATGACGTCAATGTGCGTCTGGCCCTCAAACACGCCATCAACCGTAAGCAGATGGTGGACATTCTGCTGGCCGGCTATGGCCAGGTGGGCAACGACAGCCCCATCACGCCGGCCAACCGCTATTTCAACACCGAGATGAAACAACGCAGCTATGACCCGGACAAGGCGCGCCACTATTTGAAAAAGGCCGGGCTCGACAAACTTTCGGTGAAGCTTCACATCGCGAATTCTGCTTTTCCCAAGGCCGTTGATGCCGCGGTGCTGTTCAAGGAGTCGGCCTCCAAGGTCGGGATTGACATCGATGTGGTACGTGAACCCGATGACGGCTACTGGTCCAATGTGTGGCTGAAAAAACCATTCTGTGGCTGTTACTGGGACGGGCGCCCCACCGAGGACCTGATGTTCACCACTGTCTATGCTGCCGAGTCCCCCTGGAACGATGCCCATTGGAAAAACGAGCGCTTCAACACGCTGCTTACCGAAGCCCGCACCGAACTCGACTCCGACAAGCGCCGGGCGATGTACTGGGAGATGCAGGAGATCGTAAAGGATGACGGCGGCACCATCATTCCGGTCTATGCCCAATATGTTTTTGCCAATCGCGATACGGTGGCCCATGGTCCCCTGGCTGCCAACAAGGATGCCGATGGTTGGAGAGCGTTGGAACGCTGGTGGTTTGCTTAAATGAGCGTATAAAAAATTGTTTTTAAGATTATTCTATAGCGGCGGTTATCAACCTTGACAGACTCGCAAAAAGTCCGAAATTCCGTCATGCCTGCGAAGGCAGGCATCCAGAACTATCTGAAAACACTGGATTCCCGCCTTCGCGGGAATGACGCTAAAGGACGTTTT
>QMMS01000263.1 GCA_003647375.1 Deltaproteobacteria bacterium | reverse complement strand
GACGGTTCTGGTTTATGACCTCGGCGGTGGAACATTCGATGTTTCATTGGTTGTTGTTGAAAACGGTGTGGTGGAGGTGAAAGCCAGTCATGGCGACACACATCTTGGCGGGGATGATTTTGACAACCTTATTATGGAACATGTTGCCGGAAGGTTTCAGGAGCAGTATGGCGTCAACCTTATGGATGATAAGGCCACACGGAACCGCCTGTGGTCCGCTGTGGAAACCGGGAAATGCCAATTGTCCAATGCCCCTTACGCACAAATTCGTGAAGAATTCATCCATGGCGATCGTCATCTCGACATGGAGATATCGCGTCTCGGCTACGAGGATATGATTCGCCCCCTTGTCCAAAAGACAATGGATTCCGTCCATCAGTGCCTGAAAGACGGCGATATGCTGCCGGGGGCTGTAGGCCGGGTCATACTCGTCGGGGGTGCATCCCGCACCCCGCTTGTCGCTGAAATGATACAAGATGCATTCAGAATCGAACCCCGGCATGAAATCAACCCCGATCTCATTGTAGCCATGGGAGCGGCGATACAAGCAGGGGCGGTCTCCGGAAAGAAAACCCGATCTATATTGGTGGATATAACCCCTTACACGTTTGGGACCAGCGCGGTATCGGTACATGAAGGGAATCTTCAACCCGATGTGTTTGTGCCGATTATCCGCCGCAACACCCCCCTGCCTGTGGAGAACAGTGATGTTTTTGCCACCGTGATTGAAGCACAGAAAGCAGTTGATATCCGGATCTATCAAGGCGAGGCACCCCTCGCCGAAGAAAATATTTTTATCGGTAATTTTCTAGTCGAGGGGTTGGGCGATGTCCCGGCAGGAAACCAAATCGTCCTGAACCTATCCCTGGATCTCAACGGTATCCTTCAGGTGACAGCTGTTGAAAAACGAACGGGTTTGTCCAAGTCCGTTCGCATGGAAACCGATTCCGGCAAGATGACCCTCGACCTGGACCAGGCGAGAAAAAACCTTGAAGCGTTCATCGATAAGGGCGCCGCCCACAACAATCAAAAAGGCGGCGGGGTGACCACAAAACCGGATTTGCTTTCCCGCGCGAAAAGGCTTCGGAAACGAGTACTGGACATTGTCGACTGTGTGGACAAAACCGATAGAGAGGAGCTGCGCACGCTCGTCGACAAGAGCAAAAAAGCGGTAACAGCCGGGGACGATGCAACCCTTGCAGAGCTGAACGAATCATTGAGCGACATGCTTTTTTACCTGGAGGATTGATGCAAATCCGTTGTCCGGCATGTAAAAAGCTAAACGACTCCACAGATGAATGCAACCGTTGCCGCGGGAATCTGTCCGATTTGAGACGAATACGCCGGGCCGCTGTTGAGGAGTTGAAGCTTGGCAAAAGGTACCTTCTGCGAATGAATTCCGGGAAAGCCCTGCTGAGTGCTAGTTCGTCATGGCGGCTAAAAAAAAGTGTTTCCGCCGCAAAGCTTGCCTTTTTGGCCAGTCTGATGGGAGGGCATTTTTCCGAAGCCACCCGTTGGTACCGTATGGCAACCACAGGCGGCAGCCTGGGCTCTGCCCGTGACCGCCAACCCGGTATCATGGATAGCCGGCCCAAATAACCGTCCCATATTCATCAGCTTTATTATCGTGACACTTTTGTGCTCGTTACAAGGGAGGTAAAAATTGATTAATTTAAAGGACAAACTCTCACATCTTTCTTTTATAGCGGCCGGCAAGCTGTTGGGGCCGCAGGGCCAAAAGCACATCATCAGCGGCGGGAAGTGGGAGATAGATCTGGATGAGCAGGTGATCCTGAAAAGGGATCTTTTTCATCTCGATCTTGGGGAGGCCGGTGTGACCATTCGCCTGGACCCTGCAAAACATCATAAAATAGACATCGCATGCAGCGCCTGTTCGGTGTATTGCGATCACCAGGGGGCTGCCCTGTCTCTGATACTCGAGGAAAAGCTCGCCCTGGGCCTCGCCGAACCGCCGAAGGAAAGGGTGCCCATCGAAAGCCTCAGTGACAACGAGCTTGTGGCCCAGGCCATTGAAGACCGGGTCGAACGGGCTAAAAATGAGAAGATGCGTCTGACATCCATGAACCGTGATGTGTTATGGACGGACTATGTTTTGACCAATGCCCTGTCGGGAAAGAGCTACCGTATTGCACTGAGAGGCTGGGAGAGAGGCGAATCCTTCTGCTCCTGCCCGGATTTTCGGAAAAACACACTGGGAACCTGCAAGCATATCATTTATGCCCTTGACCGGGTGAAAAGCCGTTTTGGCAAAACGGTCCGGCAAACGCCTTATAAGGACAAGGAGATCAGCGTATACCTGAAATACGGAGGAGCCCTGGAGCTCCGCCTGCGGATTCCCGGTGGAATTGATGCCTCCAGTACAAAGCTTCTACGGCCGTTCATGGAAAAACCCGTAAAAAACGTGGGAGCATTGTTAAAAAGCATAGGCCTTCTTGAAAGCCGTGGCGTTGGGGTGGTGATTTATCCGGACGCGGAAGAATACATTTCACAGCGGTTGTACCGTGATCGGGTAAAGGCCAGGGTCGATGCCATTCGGAAAGATCCTGAAAGTCACCCATTGCGCACTACGCTTCTAAACGCCGAACTACATCCTTATCAACTTGACGGCATTGCCTTTGCCGTGGGAGCGGGACGGGCAATTCTGGCAGATGACATGGGACTGGGGAAAACGATTCAGGGCGTCGGCGTGGCAGAACTTTTATCCCGGGATGCCGATATTTCCAAGGTGCTGGTGATATGTCCCGCTTCACTGAAATCCCAGTGGCGGCTGGAGATCATGCGTTTCGTGGAGCGAAGCTGCCAGTTGATTCTCGGCAGCGCAAAGGACAGGGCCCTCCAGTACGATAACGATTGTTTTTATACCATCTGCAATTACGAACAGGTTCTGCGGGACATTTTGGCTATTGAGAAAGTGAAGTGGGATCTGATCATTATTGATGAAGCGCAGCGGATTAAGAACTGGGAGGCCAAAACCAGTAAGATGGTAAAGGCCTTGAAGTCTCCGTTTGCACTGGCACTTTCGGGCACTCCTCTTGAAAATCGCCTGGAAGATCTTTTTTCAGTCGTGGAATTCATCGATGACCGTCGTCTGGGGCCTGCTTTTCGGTTTTACAATCGGCATCGGGTCACCGATGAAAGGGGCAAACTACTCGGATATAAAAATCTTGTTGAGGTACGGGAAAAGCTGAAACCCGTCCTGCTCCGGCGAACCCGGGAAACCGTGCTGGAGCAGTTACCCCCCCGAACCACCGAGATTATGAGAATACCACCGTCGGAAGAGCAGCTTGAGCTCCACAACAGTCATAAACGGATCGTTTCCACCATTATCAACAAAAAATTTCTGACCGAAATGGATATTCTACGTCTTCAAAAAGCGCTTCTCATGTGCCGCATGTCCGCCGACAGCACCTTTCTGGTGGATAAACAACCACCCGGCTATTCGAGCAAATTGGCGGAACTAGCTCTCATCATTGAACAGTTGTTGCGTGAAGATGACCGAAAAATCCTTTTGTTTTCCGAATGGACGACCATGCTGAACCTCATTGAACCATTGTTAGCAGAGCAGCGGGTTAAATATGTGCGGCTGGATGGTAGCGTCCCCCAGAAAAAACGGCAGGGCCTGGTACACCAGTTTCAGAAAGATCCGGAATGCAAACTGTTCGTGGCCACCAATGCCGGTGCCACAGGCCTTAACTTGCAGGCCGCCAATACAGTGATCAATGTGGATCTGCCATGGAATCCCGCTGTTCTCGAGCAGAGAATCGGCCGGGCCCACAGGATGGGCCAGAAACGGCCGGTACAGGTATTTGTTCTCGTTACCGAGAACACGCTTGAAGAGAGCCTTCTCAATACACTTGCCGCCAAACACGCCCTGTCCCTGGCGGTTCTCGACCTGGAATCCAATACCTCCGCGGTCGATCTTGTCAGCGGTATCGATGAACTGAAACGGCGACTGGAAATCCTGATCGGTAAAAAGCCCGATGCGGCCGTAGATGAAAGCCGGAAGGAGCTGGTTGAAAAGGAGGCCGCTGTTTTGGCCCGGAAGGAAAAAGTCGCCCTGGCAGGAGGGCAGATGATCGGTGCCGCATTTGCTTTTCTGGGTGAATTGTTCCCCGAAGGAGAAGGGTCCGAACAGACCGATCAGGCCGCCGAAGCGTTCAAACGGAAATTATCAGAAGGACTGGAAAGGGGAGAAGACGGGAAAGTGAAGATGACCATCTCCTTTCCCGATGAGTCCGCCCTGGATAATCTGGCAAAGTCTCTTGCCCGAATGGTCGGCGCCGGTAGCCCTCAGTGAACCTTTTGGCTAAAATTTTCAGTTCTGCCAGCATATCTTCAAGAATAATTGTCGCTTGACAGATAACAATTCTGTTCTAAATTACCTTTGAACGTTTACAACACGCGTCTTCACCGCGATATAATTGAATTTAAATAGATTCCCCTATTGGTGATACAATTCATGAGGCAGTTCCATGGGAAGTATTTTGTCTTCTCACGCCTGAACAAGTATGTCGCAGTTGTTTTTTTTAAATCAACCAAATCACACCATAATTTAAGGAGAAATTTGATGAAAAAGATCCTGGCGTTATCCTCACTCATATCCGTTGTATTGCTGATATTCATCTCCACCGGTGTAGCAGGCCCTGTTATGGAACGGATCGTTTCCAAAGGCCACGTCGTGATTGGAACCACCGGCACACAGCCGCCCTTGAATGCCACTTCCAAAGCGGGCGAACTCATCGGCCTCGATGTCGACATTGCCAAACTGATCGCAATGAACATGGGCGTAGAGGTCAAGTTCATGACCCTGCCGTTTTCCGAACTGCTCCCGGCCCTCATTGCCGGCAGAGTCGACCTGGTGATATCCAGCATGACCATCACCCCCGAACGCAACATGAACGTGGCCTTTATCGGCCCCTACTATATTTCGGGAAAAGGTATTTTAACGAAAAGCAAACACCTCGACGCCCTACAGGGGGCGAGTGGACTAAATCAGCCCCAGTTCAAGGTGGCGGCCCTGAAGAATTCGACCAGCCAGCGGTTTGTGGAAAAAGAAGCGCCGAAAGCAGAATTTATCCCGGTCGAATCCTATGACCAAGCCATCGAACTGCTTTTTCAGGACAAAATCGATGTGCTGATCGCTGACTCCCCATTCTGTGCCCTCACCGCGTTCCGATACCCGGACAAAGGGCTCACTGCCGGGCAAGACCGACTCACCTTTGAACCCCTGGGAATCGCCGTTACAGAGGATGCCCTCCTCATAAACTGGGTGCAGAATTTCATGGTCAGCCTGAACGGCCGCGGCGAACTGAAACGGCTGACCGAGAAGTGGTTGAAGGACGGATCTTGGACTTCTCAACTACCTGAGTAAATTTCTTTTTATCATATCGTTACCAACGATCTATGAATAAACTGTAAAAAGATGGGTGAAATCGTCCTTTGATTTCACCTTTTTTTTTGTGCGCCCGGCAGGGCGCACCCACTTGGAGGTGCGACACGACTGAGTTTGTCGGGGTCAAGTCCTCTACACACCCGTCAGGGGGTAGTGTTAGCTGAACGGCAACTGCGTCATCGCGAGGTGTCGTGGGAAGGAAGCTGAAGGCAAAGCGCTGGTCCGACGAACAGGAACCACATATGAGGCGTTCATGCCGGCCGAGGGGGCAAATATCTCTGAAGTCCGATACCTGACCGTAAGGCATGTGCGTATATGTGGCGGACATAAACGTGAAGGTGGGTGTGCATTACACTGGGAGACCTCCCGGTATGCCATCTGTGCTACCGTCGTCGCGAGACGGCGGGATGTGCCGTGAGGAGTCAGCCGAGGCCATAGTAGTCCGAGTGCCCACGGGCGAAGGGCCGAACTTTGTGTTAAGGACATGGGCTTTTGTTGTGCGAGTGACTGTAGACATAGGAGGCCGTACTGAGATGTACGGCACTGGAGCGGCAGGTACCGGGCGGAACCCGGGAGAGGACCGCGAAAGTGTGTCAAGGCACCCATTGACAGGAGGAACCCCTGTCCCCGAGCAGGAGCAGTTGATGGAGCGTGTGGTCGAACGCTCGAACATGCAAGCGGCCTTAAAGCGTGTCAGGCAGAACAAAGGAGCCCCATGGCTTGCCGCGGAGTTAGTGAGCGAATCAGAATTAGACAGAATTCCTTCCGGTCAAAGATTCCTCGCAGCTTGCTGCGGGGTTCTTCAAAAACACAGGCCCATTCACCTACCGATTT
>QMMS01000262.1 GCA_003647375.1 Deltaproteobacteria bacterium | reverse complement strand
TTCTGCGCCTTTAACATAGTTGACGCTATTGGCCCATTCGATCGCATCTTCCTGTGCTGCTGCAAACGGGGCCTGGGTTGCGCCATAAGCACCTGTGAAATGCGGAAGATGTCCAATCGCTATGATCGGCTTATCGCCGGCGTATGCTGCCTGCCCCATACAAAAAAAGACAGCAAGGAATAGTACCAGAACAATTGCGGAAACAGCCAGTTTTCGATTTTTTTTCATTTTGCTTTTCTCCTCTCTTCGCTAATGGTTTGCTTTTGATTTCTCTAGTAAGGAAACGGCCATAATCTAAATGAGGATAACGTTATCTGCCACCTGTGGTTTAATCCGCGTGGTTCGAGCACCAGGAAAAGAATTATCAATACTCCAAACAGTATCTGGGTAAAGCCTGCCACACCTGATACTGATAGCGACGGGAACGCCTCGCCGATCATGGGCGCAGTAAAGATAACCACCTGGGCAATAAGTCGGTAGAAAATAGCTCCAAAAATGGCCCCGCTGATGCTACCCATTCCGCCGATAATCAAAAAACCCATGTACCAGATAGAGTCGATTAACGGAAACTGTTCGACAGTTATCATACCCAAATAATGGGCATAAAGAGAACCGGCCGCACCGGCGTACATGGAGCAGATGATAAAGGCCATTATTTTTAAGCGAAAAATATTCAGTCCCATAAATTCTGCCGCAATATCATTGTCACGCACGGCAACAAACCCACGGCCAAATTTGGTTCGAACCAGGTTGAAGGCCATTATGGTTCCTAATACAGAAAGGGCCATAATGAGAAAATACATTTTTCTTTCTGTATCGAAACTAATACCGAAAAAAATAGGGAATTCACAAGGAAGGCCCCAGACACCTTTGGTCAGGTCACCGCCATGTAAAATTATCCAGATAGTGATATAATGAAATGCCATTGTGGAAATGGCGATGTAAAACCCTTTTATTCTCAGAGAAGGTAATGCAACAATCAATCCCAGAAGCCCGCTAACCAGAATTGCGCTGGGAAATGTTGCCCAAAATTGCCACCCGAGGTGCTCAGACAAGATGGAACTGGTATAGGAACCCACGGCAATAAATGCGACATGGCCAATAGAAATCTGGCCGCAGTAACCGGTTAGGATATTTAGTCCCAACATGGCAATAACCGTAATTCCAATCACGTTCATGATCCCCAAAACATAATCATCTGCTACAAGCGGCATGATTATAAAAATGAATAATAGCAGAAGGATAAGCAGACCTGCCCGGAAGGGGGTACGAATACAGGCAATATCCTGGGCATATGTTTCGTCGAAGGTGCCGCATGGTTTCTTCAGCATGGTCTTATACCCTTTCTATTCTTTTATACCCGAAAAGACCGTAGGGTTTAATCAGTAAAATAATAACTAATATGATAAACGGGAAGACCTCCTCCACACCGCCACCTACCAAAGGGTCAAGATAACCGGCTCCAAGGGCCTCCAGAAGGCCGATCGCAATCCCGCCGATCACAGCACCCAAGATCGATTCCATCCCTCCCAAGATGACGACGGCTAGTGATTTCATACCCAGTGCGATGAGGGGTTCCTGGTTAACACCGTGCATGTTGGCCATTAGAAATCCCCCGATACCGGCCATTATAATGGCGATAAACCAGGCTAAAACAAATATCCGATTTACCTTAACACCTTCGCTGCGGGCCAATTGATGGTCCTCGGCAGTTCCGCGCATCGTAAGGCCCAGTTTGCTTTTTTGGAAAAATAGCATAAAACCGGTAAATGCCAGCCCACAGATAATAAAATTTACAATTTCTTCAAGAGTTATAAAGACAGTCCCAATCTGAATGGTCCCGGTAGGTAGAAACTTCGGATAGGTCCTGGCGGGCCCTGGCCAAAAAAGCGTGATCGCTCCATTGACAACCTCTGCCAGTGCCAGGGTGGCCATGATCGCAGCTAATGGAGGTTGTCCTGTCAGCGGATAGAGGATGAGCCGCTGAATCAGATAAGCAATAATAATGATGACAGGCAGGCTGATGATGACCGCGAAAATGATGTGCAAATGAAGGTTTACCATCAAGTGCCAGATCAGGTATGCGGTAAAGGCGACGATGCTGCCGTGTGCGAAATTGAACACACTGGATGCTTTATAAATAATGACAATACCCAGTGCCATCAGGGCGTAGACAGAGCCAGTCAAAAATCCGCTGACAACCAGTTGCAGAAAAAAAGCCATGGATGGTCTCCTATCTCGAGTCTCGAATGCTGATTTCAGTTTTCACCGTGGCTGTACGGCCGTCACGGTATTTTACCTCAGCTTCCATAATAACATGCGGTGAATTTGAATAAGCGCCTTCGATCATAGTTTTGAATTTTTTATCCAGGAAGGCCCTCCGGAGTTTGCGCGTTTTTGTGAGTTCACCTTCGTCCGGGTCAAATTCCTTGTGCAGCAAAGAGAATCGCTTGACCCTGGCTCCCTCCGGAAGATCTTTGTTAACCCTCTCAACGTCCTTTAAAATGAGGTCATAGACTTCCTCTTTTTGGGACAAATCAACAAAGGTCGTATATGGGTGACCGTTTTTTTCTGCCCAACGGCCGACATTGTCAAAATCGATGTTAATAATTGCGAATAAAAAATCGCGCTCCTGCCCGCCGACGACCATGCCGTCTTTAATATAAGGGCTGAATTTCAGGCGGTTTTCGATATACGTTGGAGAGTATTTTTCGCCGCTTTTTAACCGCAGCATATCCTTTAGGCGGTCCAGGATAATGAGGTGGCCGTCTTCATCGAATACACCAGCATCCCCGGTTTTGACCCATCCATCTTCTACCGCTTCAACCGTCTTGTCGGGCTGTTTGTAGTATCCGCTAAAGATAGGATCGGCTTTGACCATTACTTCGCCTGCGGCAGACATTTTAACCTCTGTCCCGGGAACTAATGGACCAACGGTGCCAGGTTTGGACCAATCGGAATGCATGGCCACCGGGTTTACCTCCGTAAGGCCATAGGCTTCCTTGATATTTACCCCAATGGCTTGGAACCAGCGGAAAACATCCGGGCCAAGCGCTGTGCCTCCGGTCAACCCAACACGGGCCTTGCTCAACCCTAAGTTGTCTCGAATATGCATCAAACAGCTCCAATCCGCCAGCTTGTGCAATATCGACCAAATCATGGGGGGCTTTTCACGTTTTTCATAAAAATAATCGGCATAGCGGTATCCGATCGTCATCGCCAGCTGGTAGAGCCATCGCTTAAAAAAGACAGCATCGTTGATTTTCATCTGCACCATGGCTACCAGCCCCTGCCATTGCCTGGGCCCCAGTAGTAGAAACTGAGGGCCAATTTCCCTGATATTTTCCATCACAGTATCTGGTGATTCTGGGTAATTCACAGGAGCACCCCACAAAAGCCAGGCCACCATAAAAAGCTGCTCGGCAATCCAGGCCAGGGGTACAAAAGAGAGATACTCATCCGAAGGAAACCATGGGTTGATTTTCGCCATACGCTTTGAGCCCTTGATCATGTAGTCATGACTGATCAAGGGGCCTTTTGGCAGGCCGGTTGTTCCAGAGGTATAGCAAATTAGGGCGATATCTGTGCCTTTCCCTTTTTCAACACATTCTTCGAAAACTCCGGGGTTTCTTTCTTCATATTGTTTACCAATTTTAACAACGTCTGAAAAATAAACGATTCGTGGATCTTCAAGGTAGGCGCGCATTCCCTTGGGGTCCCAGAAAATTATCTTTTTTAAGTTCGGCAGTTCGTTGATGATATCGAGAAATTTATCAACCTGCTCCTGGTCTTTTGCCACGGCGAAAGTGCTGTCCGAGTGTCTTACAATGTACAGGACCTCTTCGGGGATAACATCGATATATAAACCGACTGATGTGCCACCTATAGCCTGGGCAGCTAATTCCGCCCAGTACCACTCAGGTTCATTATCACCGACAATACTGAGCTTGTCTCCAGGTTGAAATCCCATCTCTTTTAAGCCCAGAGCAAAATGTTTGACATTGATATAACAATCCTCCCAGGTGTATGGATTCCAGATGCCCAAATCTTTTTTCCGCATCGCGACCCGGGATGGATTCTTGCGATAATTTTCAAAAAGCAGTTTTGGCAGAGTGTCAAGATGGTCGGTGGTCCCTGTGTTTCGAATATTCACTTTTCTTCTCCTAAATAGGCACCGATTACTTTCGGATTTCTGCTGATTTCTTCCGGTATTCCTTGGGCAATTTTTTGACCGAAATCCAAGACAGCCAGACGGTCTGCAATATCCATAACGACACCCATATCATGCTCGACCAGGATAATTGTTGTTCCCCACTCGTCATGAATATCGAGGATGAAACGCGCCATATCCTCCTTTTCTTCGAGGTTCATTCCAGCCATGGGTTCATCCAGCAGCAACAGGTCGGGCGACATGGCCATCGCTCGGCCCAGGTCGATTCTTTTTTGCATCCCATACGGCAGTTCACCGACCATTTTTTTGCGTACATGTTCAATCTCCAGGAAATCAATAATTTCTTCCACTTTTTTCCTTTGCCTGATCTCCTCTTGTTTTGCTTTTCCAATATACCAGAAGGCAGAAAAAATGTTATGCTTAATGAATAGATGGGCGCCTGCAAGTAAGTTGTCTAACGTTGTGAGGCCATCATATAATTGAATGCCCTGAAAAACCCGTGCGATTCCCAGGTGAGCCCTTTTATGTAGAGGCACTGTGGTAATATCTTTACCTTTGTATTTGATGTGCCCTGAATCAGGCTTATAAAATCCATTAATGCAGTTTAATAGGCAGGTTTTGCCGGCACCATTTGGCCCGATCAAAGCGAGTAACTCTCCCTCGTAAATATCCAAGTCAATTTGATTAAGGGCCAATACACCACCGAAACTCAATTTTAATGAATTGACCTGAATCAACTTAGTCTGAGATGAACTTTCCATAATTTGTATTCTCACCTTTGTGCTGCGGTTACGGTATATGTAACAAATAGAATTTTGCCTGCTGTGCCGGTGGAATGCCCCATGATGTCGAAAAATCTGGTTTTAAATTATCCGAAACCTGTGTCATTCAAGGTAAAAAACAAGGACCACTGGTGCGTCCAAGCTGATCTTTTATTACGCGTTGGGCACTCGCAATAAATTTGCAGAGCAATGGCCTGGTATTCATAGGATCGATGATCTCCTCGACCCCGAAATTGTGAGCTGTTCTGAATGGTGAGGCCACGGCCTTCAGGCGCTCTTCAATCTCCTTGCGCTTAGTCTCGGGGTCAGGTGCTGATTCGATTTCACGACGATAGGCTGCCATGGCCCCGCCCTCGATATGCATTGATCCCCATTTGGCTGAAGGCCAGGCATAGCGTCTATACATGCCACTTTCCCTAAGGTGTAATGCGCCGGCCACACCATATAGGCGCCTGATAACAAATGTAATCCACGGTACTCGACTTAAGCAAATGACCGAATGTGCCCGAGCCCCTGCTCGCAGCATGCCTTGTTTTTCTGATTCCGGTCCGACCATAAAGCCAGGTTGGTCTGCAAAATATGCGATAGGAATATGGAAAGTATTGCATAGCTTAATAAAATGAGTTTGTTTCTCAGCTGCCGCAATATCCATCGAACCTCCCATGAAATTGGGATTGTCGATCATGGCCCCGACCACATGGCCATTGATTCTGGCCAGCACAGTTATTCGTGAACGACCGTAGAAAGGAGTCAATTCGAAAATCGAATCCCGGTCCAAGACAGAGTAGAGAACTTGGTAGGGATCATATAGCTTGCGACGGTTTTGCGGAATGACCTTTAGCAGGGATTCATCCCTTCGATCGGGGTCATCCTCAGATTCAATACGGGGAGGTACCTCCCAGACATTGGCTGGCATATAGCTTAGAAAGCGGCGAACGAGGTCAAAAGCATCTTTCTCGTCTTCGGCGACATTGTGGATTACGCCGCTTCGATGGGCATGAATTTTTTCATTGCCTAACTCTTCTTTGGTCACTTCATGACAAAGGGCAGCTTTAACCACTGGCGGACCAGCTACAAAAAGCTGACTGGTACGTTTCACCATGACATTGAAATGGGCCAGGCAGGCTTCCACAGCAGGAAGTCCAGCCACCGAGCCGAGCACGATTGAGACAACCGGTGCAATTTGCAATAGCTCGGGAGATGGATCTAAACCGGGACCGAAAGGAAGATATGTGGCGCCAAGCTGTTCGAAACTCCGCACGCTACCACCAACTGCATCTAACAGCCGAATGTATGGGATACGCCATTCCAAAGCCATTTTC
>QMMS01000261.1 GCA_003647375.1 Deltaproteobacteria bacterium | reverse complement strand
TTTTTAATAGAAGCTTAAATTTAGATTTTAATCAGGAACAAAAGGAACTATTTATTTGAACTCTTCTGTTTTACAGCCCAAAAGAGAAAGTTACTCGAAGTCATTTTGAAGTGTGCTGTTAAATCCCTTAAATCTAATGCAAAAATCATGCACAACATATTTCATTATCTTTAAATAAATTTATTGTGTATTATTAGATAGTTATACATATGCTTAATTTCTATCTGTTGGTATAGAGCTGAATTTATGAAATATTTTACATAGTCAGAAATTTAATTATTTCATAGAAGTTATAGTATGTTCTCCAACTCTTCCCTTGAGTGGACCAGGGTTTTATCAAAATCCTGCCAGAATGGGCGGTCTTTTTCACGCCACCCTTTGCCAAATGTCTGGTCAAAATCCGGTTTCAGCTTTGAAAACCAATGGGCGTTTTTCTTGGGTTTAACAGCCGGTGTATCAATCAAATCCTCAAGAAAGGATTCGATATCGATCATCCGATCTTTGGGAAGATAGGCCCGGGCTCCCTTTGTAATGGATATGATCAGATTTTCCGGTGAGAGAGCGTGCGCGGTGAGCATCAGGGCAGGAATATTTTTTTGATTGGCAATCTCTAAAAGCTTATACCCATCTACACCCATGATATCGAAAACAGCGGCATCATAACTGTTTTTTGACAGGAATTTATTCGCCGATTCAAAATCAGGTGCCGTGTCTATTCGACACATGTCCAGAATGTCTGTCAGGGTTTCCAAGACATCCGGTTCATCATCTACGATCAAGAGCCATTTCCCATCCAACACATTTACATTGCTCATCCCTTTTGGACCTCCTGATTTTAATGGCACTGTAAGCATATTCCTATACGAACATGACGGCAACCCCCAATTTTTGCCTATAGACCCAGTATAGAATATGGGGGTTTAATAAACTGAATCTCCACCCGCAGAGCGGGTGGGCTCAAGACGCCCCCTCGAAGGGGGCTGGAATATCCAAATATCGAATATCGATTACATGACTTTTGAAGTGAAAGTTGTCAGCAATTGATAAAAAAGAAAGAGCGCGGCGATTCAACACTCCATTATTCAATATTCCTTGTTCGACATTGGGCATTGGCTTTTTTATTAACCTGGCGAAATAGCCAACTCCGTCATGCCGGACTTGATCCGGTATCCAGTGCCTTTCTGGATTCCCGCCTCCGCGGGAATGACAATCGTAGAGTATTTAACTACTGGAGTAATAATCTTCACCGGATTGGTAGAACCTTTCCTGGTCCTCCACCAAAGGTGGAGGATTTGAATCAAAATTAATGGAATATTTTTTTATTGGTGGATAATATCTGATGGAACTTCAATTGTTCAGTAGATGATGACGTCGACAGATTTCAGGAGGATCATTTGGACATAACTGCTATGGCACTCTCAACATCATTATGTATGTCGGCAAACTTGGTGATACCCACCATGTTGAATATTTTTTTGAAATGCTCGGACAGACCCGTAATGCTGATCTGTTGGTTGTTCTTTTTGGTCTGGGCAAGAATCTGGATCAGGACGGCGATGCCGCCGCTGTTGATATAGGCACCTTCTTCAAGATTGAGTAATATTTTTTCGGTTCCCTGGTCATTGGCTTCTTTGTAGGCTTGATTCAAGAATGGTTCTGAAAAGGATGTTATGTCTCCCTGAATATTGAAAATAACGACAGAACCCTGTTTTTTGAGTGTTACCTCATTTTTATTCTGCATGATCAGCCTGCGCTTTCATGTTGAGTGCCATATGAACCACATGACCATTGTCTGGTTTCTTCGTGAAATCAACCTTGTCTGCAAGCTGTTTAATCAAGAACAAGCCAAACCCGCAGATGGCCTCATTATTTTCAATGATTCGTGCTATGTCAGGCGGCGGGGGCTGCTTTCCGATGCCGGGTCCTTCGTCTGCAACCGATACGCAAATCGTATCATCTTTAAAACTCATGGATACAACGACCCTGGCGTCTAAACGCCCTTGGTTACCGTGCTCCATGGCATTTGTTGATGCCTCCCCCACGATGGTTTTCAAATCTTCTATTCGGTCATTGGAAAAACCGAACATTTCTGCAAATGACGCTGAACACGCCATGGCAATTTTTTCGTACCCGATCCTGTTGCTCAAGGTAATCTGTACGGTACTATTGTTCTGATTATTTACCATCGTTATCATTGTCCACTCGGCTAACATCCTGTATAATTAGTGCATCTTAACAGATGCTCAACATTAGGGTACACCGTTTCTAAAGTCAACAATTAATCTATTTCAGTGCAAAAACATCCACTTTCTCACTCAAATTTTTGAGCGCAAACCTCCCCATAGAAGCGAACGAAAATTGTTCTTTGACTCGTTCCACCGTCGTTTTTGAAACCAGGATATCGCCCCCTTTTGCCTTTCCGCACAGTCTGGCGGCAACGTTGACGATCGTTCCGTGTGTTGTGTAGGCCCATCTCGAACCGATAATACTTTCAAATTTTGCCGCCCCCACAAAGGCTTTTCCTGAAGCCACCCCGACATTCACGAGACACCGTTGAGAATCCATGGTGCAGTCATCGTTTATGGAGCATGCCTTTTCCATAATTGTCTGTGCCGCTCGTACCGCTTGAAGGGCATTCTCCGTTTCGTCTACCGCTAGAAAAAGGACCATCAGTCCATCCCCCGCCGTCTCGACAACATCCCCGTCATTGGCATAAATGGCATCCATGAAAACGGAAAAATATTTTTCAATCAAAGTGTTTACGTTTGTTGCGCCGATCTCATCCGTAATTTTCGTGTACCCCTCGATATCGAGAAACAGGACAGATATATCCTGCTCATGGGCTTGATGAATTTCGGATGAAGAAGCATTTTCCACCAATCTGGTTACCGCCGTGGGCACAAATTTGCTCAAGTTCGATTTAATACTCTCCAGAAGCTCAACTTTTCTCAGGGCGGCTTTTAGTTCCTTGAGCGCTTTTTCGAGCTGGGTATTCTTTTCCAGAAGATCCTGGTTTAGCTGTTTGATATTTTCAAAAGAGAGGGCATTCTTTAAGGAAACCACCAGGCTGTTGACAAGGGTCCCCATGAGCTCTTTATCGTCCTCATTAAAGGGTTCGCCGATAAGTTTGGAACCCAGCCCCATGAACCCGCAACAGTCATCCGTCACCTGGAATGGCAAGGCACAGATCTCCAGCGGTTCCAGCTCCTCAGGATTCACCAGGGCAGAATGACCATTTACTTCATGATCCAGTGTGTGTTGCCGAACGAGACGTTTTGCGTCACTTTTCAACAGGGATGTTTCTTCTTCATCGTATCCCATGGCCTTGAAAAATGTGACGTCGTCCGTTTCCCCGGACGTCATCATGACAACTCCCTGCATGACACCGAAATTGCCCATGATCATCAGCAGAAAATGATTGATGATGGTATCAAATTCCACCGTACTGAAGATATCCCGGCTGACGTCGTTCAGCGTTTTGAGATGATAGACCCGCCGGTCCAGCTCCTCGAAGGCGTTTTCAAGGTCCAGGTTTTTTCTTTTCAGGTCTTTGTTGAGGTGCTCCATCTGCTGCAGAAATTTGGAATTTCTCAAAGCGATAATAAGATGATTTGTCAGTGTCAGCAGCAGATCGATATCCTTTTCTTCAAAAGGATTGGAACTGATTTTATCTCCCAGGAGCAATACACCCCGGGTGTCTTTATCCAGACCGAAAGGAATTACCGTTTTTATTTTTTCGGGAAATTCACCCCTGTTTTTTTCAAAGGAGGCGCTGAGGATATCCTGAAAGTCTTTGGTGCGAAAAAACCGGGCACAAGTCTGGTGCAATGCACCCAGCGCTTCTTTATCGAAACCCCTGTCGATAATAGGCACGATACGGTCCAAATGGTTATCATGCAAGGCGATGAGTCCTTCAAGAACACCCATGGACCCGATAATGGTGAGTAGAAAGTTTTGCAGAACTGTTTTGGTGTCTTTTGCTTCAAACAGTTCCTTGCTGACGTCGTATAGGGTTTTTAACTGAAACCTATTGTCAAATTCGACCGTTGTCGATTCGGTCATGAATGGTAACTCCTTTTTTAAAACTGCATGACCTTGAAAAGGGTTTTAAAATGAATTTTGACTTCCTGGCGGGTCTCTTTAAGGCGGTCCAGAAACATTTTTGCGAGATTCGACATGATGATGAAGCCCATTTCTGGATCACGTTTTGCCTGCTCCATCAATCGGCTTCGTTTGATAACCATAAGGGTGCTATCAGAATAACTTCTGGCAGAAAGGCTGTAGATGTATGGGGGAACCAGAGATGACGTGCCGAAATAACTCCCTTCCGATCTCAAAATCGTGATGGGCAACTCGATATGATTGTCAATTGATGTCAACATCTCTACCGCGCCCTGCTTAATGCAGTAGAGTTGTTCAGCCGCTTCCCCCTCCCGAAAAAGCCGTTCTCCTTTTTTAACGGCAACCTCTTCCATCAAAACAAAAAGACGCTCGAACTGAATTTCTGAAAGGCCCTCAAACAGATGACAAAATGGTCGGCTCATGGCAATTCCCCCTCACAAAATCGTTTTTTACGAGGACAGGCGTGCGTGCTCTATTCTGTAGAAAAATCTTCGGATGTGGAAATCAGACTCATATGAACGGGTATGTCCGTAAAAAAATCGTAGGAACAACTTTACCCCAAGGTTGCATAAACAACATGGCAAAAGATAATTAATGGGTTGTTATTATAACCAACGTCGGAGTTTATTACGGACTATATTATTGTGGAGTGTGCGGTGTCAAGGGTATAGAATTTCAACATAGCCCGAAAATTTCATGAAACTTGACAAGCAGTTCTTTGGTCGCCTTTATATTACTCCGACAGTTAAATACCTCAAGGTTGTCATTCCTGCGGAGGCAGGAATCCAGAAAAACACTGGATGCCCCCGGCTAACTACTTGCCGGGGCAGGCTTATCAAGTCCGGCATGACGGAGTTTGGCTATTTACTTGCCGGGTTAATATGTCAGCAAATAAATTGAGTTGACAACATTCCATGAAACATCGTCTATGACCGCTTGGACTTTGTCCGAAATTCAGGCAGAAGCTTGAAAATTTCAACTTCATCGCTAACATTTTTGAGTTTGAATTGACCCATGGGCTTTACGGAATTTTGCCGGCACACACGATCTGAAGTCACTTTAGATATCAGAATGCTGCTGCCGGTCGCCAGGGAACCGATCCGGGAGGCTACGTTTACGATCTGACCCCGGGCAGTATAGGTCCATCGTGATCCCGTAAGACTGCTGAACTTTGTTGCCCCGACAAGTGCGGTCCCTGAATGAATCCCCATATGAATATCGAGCGGTCGATAAAGAGAGAGTCTCTCATGCCCGATGCGTCTGGTTTCTTTCTGGATTGACAAAGCGGAACGAGCAGCATCCAGTGCATTTTGTTGCTTATCCTTATTGAGAAAAAGCACCATCAAACCATCACCCGCTGTTTCGTTGACATCTCCGTTGTTGCTGTGGATGGCATCCATGAAAACCGAGAAATGTTTTTCAACGATATTATTCACTTTGGTACTGTCGAATTTTTCACAAAGCTTTGTATAGCCCTCGATGTCCAGAAACAGAACCGATAGATCCTGTTCTTTGCTCTCCGGTAGCGATCCTTCCGGTGATGCCTCGATCATATTGGTGACCGTCATGGGTACAAATTTGCTCAAATTTTCCTTAATATTCTCTAATAGTTCAACTTTTTGTATGGTGGCACTCAATGTCTGGAGGGTTTCTTCGAGGTCGGTATTCTTTTTATTGAGAAGCTGGTTCAAGTCCAATACCCTCTCAAACGACTGAGCATTTTTTATTGCGATAACCAGATTGTTGATCAATGTCTCCAGGAGCTCCTTTTCATGGGGTGCAAAAGACGAACCCAGGAGCTTGGGGCCCAGCCCCAAAACACCCTGAAACTTCTTTTCCACCAGAAATGGAAAAACCAGCTCTATGCCGTGGGAAATAACGTGCTTGCATGCCCACGGCGTCTGGTCGTCCTTTTTTTCGTGAGGCTTTCCATACCATGCACACTGTCTGCAGTTATGCCTCAACCGCGCCACATCCGTTTCGTCAAAGCCCACCGATGCAAAACGATCGCCTTTCTCGGAATCCAGGGGTAGCAAAAGCACAAAACCTTTGAGTACGCCAAAATTACCCATGGTTGTGAGCAGAAAATTTCTTATAATCGTCTCTGTATCAACACTCCCGAACAGTTCTTTGCTCAAATCATTGAGTGTCTTTAACTGAAAAGAACACATGTCGAGGTTGCCCTGTGTCTCTTCCGCATTCAATAAACATGCG
>QMMS01000260.1 GCA_003647375.1 Deltaproteobacteria bacterium | reverse complement strand
CCAGAAATGAGGATTTTTACGTGAGATCAAGGCGGACGACAGATTTAACCCGGAGTAATAGCGTGCTATTTTGAGGAGTTAAATCATGGCGTCCAACGCCGATATCGCGGAAAAAGACCATTTGTGAATGGGCACTAACTGACCACAACTACCGAAAGGACACACGCATGCCGGATGTGATCAAACCCCACATTCTGGTAATCGACGATGAACTCAGCATGCTGGAACTGCTGGAGATCATTCTTACCAAGGAAGGTTACCAGGTTACGTGCGCCGACAGTGGGAAACAAGCCATTTCCCTGCTCCAAAAGGGTTCTTACGACCTGCTGCTCTGTGACATAAAACTCGGAGACATCAATGGCATAGAGGTACTGAAACGCGCAAAAGAAAAAAATCCAGAATCTGTTGTGATCATGATATCAGCTTATTCATCGGCAGAAAATGCCGTGGAAGCCATGAACGAAGGTGCCTATGATTATGTCCCAAAGCCTTTTGATAATGAAGAACTGAAACATACCATTAAAAGCGCACTGGACATGCGAACAATCGATCAGGAGAAAAAAGCACTCAACATCGATCGTAAGGAGACCACCCACTTTGGGATGATCGTGGGCAGCAGCCCTAGAATGCTCCATATTTATGATATGATTCGCCAGGTAGGGAAGACCAAGACCAGTATCCTCATCACCGGTGAAAGCGGCACCGGAAAGGAGCTTATCGCCAGGGCTATTCATGACCAGAGTGACCGTAAAGAGGATCCTTTTATCGTGATCAATTGCGGCAGCATTCCTGAAACACTCATGGAGAGCGAGTTCTTCGGGCACAAAAAAGGCTCGTTTACCGGTGCAGGCAATGACAAGAAAGGCCTTTTTGAAGTTGCCGATCATGGCACTGTTTTTCTCGACGAAATCGGTGAGTTGAGCACCAGTTTTCAAGTAAAACTGCTCAGGGCTGTACAGGAAAAGGTGTTCAAGCGTGTGGGAGACACCCAGGACATTTCCGTCGATATCCGATTCTTATCGGCAACCAACAAGGACCTTAATAAAGAGATTATTGGCGGACGATTCCGGGAAGATCTATTCTACCGGCTGAACGTCATCGAAATCAAAATACCACCCTTGCGCGAACGCATGGGTGACCTGAAGCCTCTGGCGCAGTTTTTTCTGGATAAGTACTCAAAGGAAATGGGCAAAGAAATTACGAAAATATCTTCCTATGCCATCGAGCTTCTGAAAAAATATGATTTCCCCGGAAATATTCGTGAACTCGAAAATCTCCTGGAGCGCAGCGTTGCCTTGACCAGCACCAATATTCTGTTGCCGGACAGTCTCGAGCTGTCGATATATAAAAAGCGATGGATAGAGGGAATCAAAGATCGCCGGTTCGATCTGGACGAAGTGGCACACGGCGTCTCCATCGACACCATACTGGCTGAAATTGAACGGGCTTACCTGGAGAAAGCACTCGACATCAGTCAGGGAAACAAGCACACTGCTGCAAAATTGCTTGGCATTACATTCAGATCGATCCGCTACCGATTGGAAAAACTGAATTTCGACAAGTAAGTGGCACCTGAACTGAGCGATTTTTATCTCGATCTGCACCGATCTCTTGCGGATCAAGGGTTCGCAAAAAGCCTCGACAGATCCACTGGTATGCCTGTGTTTTTTGCGAACCCTCCTCCATCAAGATCTCGGCACATCTCTTCGGGAAAAATCGTTCAGTTCAGGTGACATTTTTTGTCATTATGCGCCAAAATATGTCATTTCGATTCATTAATCCACCAACTCCTCATTACCACATCACTTAATCTAAATTTTTATATCCAATTAACACAAATGGTTACATAACTCTTGTTTTATCTGATAATTTATGGTATGTCATTTGCATTGTCACAATAACAACAATTAAAGAAGTGAGTTGGAACGTACAACACGATTTTTATTTAACATAACTTGCAACAACTAAAAGGAGGACCACCATGATTCAGAAACTGAGAAGCAACAAACAAGGTTTTACCCTGATCGAGCTGATGATCGTTATCGCGATTATTGGTATTCTGGCAGCCATTGCCATACCGAATTTTATTGCATACAGAAACAAAGCGTTTTGCAGCCAGGCGGAATCGGATGCGAAAAGTATTGCGGCAGACATCGCCGACTATTTTGCGATTCCGACCCATACGGCTGTAGCGACAGCTGATGTAGGCTATTCCGCATCAGGAACCAATACCTTTACAGTTACATCGGCCGACGCCAGTGTGAGTATTACCATTACGGTAACAGATGGCAGCGGTCGATGTCCTGCCCAATATCAAGCCGCTGTTGCCGGGTGGGATGGCGCTAATGTTTTCACCGAGGTTCTACTGCCATAATGATTCGACTGAATTAACTGCATAAAGCAACACAATAAAAAAGGGGACGGGGAAACTCATCCCCTTTTTTATTAATTCTGATCTAAATCCGCCACCGCTGGTGGAGGACACGGAAAGGTTCTACCGATCCGATGGATATTATTACATCAGCGGTTAAATACCCACCGGTTGCTATTCCCGCGAAAGCGGGAATCCAGAAAAACACTAAAAGCTTGCAATGATAAAAAAGGATTTGAAAAAGGGATGTTTTCCCGGCGAGATAAAGAACGCCATCGCCTTTGTTTTGCTTGTGTTATTGATTCTGGCGACCTATTCCAATACCTTTCACGCTGCGTGGCAATTCGATGACAAACCCAATATCGTCGAAAACACGCGGCTTCATTTAACCGACTTATCACCAGCCTCGCTTTGGAATACTTTTTTTGCCAAAGCGGGTAAGGATTCATTTTATCGCCCGCTCCCCAGTCTTTCCCTGGCCCTCAACTGGTATGCAGGTCAGGCAGACACATTTGGATACCACCTGGTAAACCTCACCATACACATACTGACCGCATTTATGTTGTTCCTTGCCGGCAGAAAGTTACTGCAAACACCCCGTCTGAAAAATCGATATAATAAAGAAGATGTTTATTTTATTTCCTTGCTAAGTGCCGTTTTGTGGGCAATCAACCCGATCCAAATCCAGGCGGTTACCTATATTGTTCAACGCATGGCAGCCATGGCAGCCATGTTTTATATTCTTGGCATATATTTTTATATAGCAGGCAGGCAGGCAAACCATGGGAAAACACAGGTGCTGTTTTACATGGCATGCTTTTTCAGCTTTGTTTGCGCGCTGATGTCCAAGGAAAACGCTGCAATGATGCCCATAAGCCTGTTACTGATCGAAATTATATTTTACACGGATTTGGCGACATTAAAACGTATGCGAAAGTATCTCCCGATGCTGATGGGTGCAGTGTTTGTACTCATTTCCCTTGGGATAGTCCTTTATAAAACAAATGTCTTAGATTTTCTTTTCAGCGGGTTTGCGTCAAGACCCTTTACCCTCTGGGAACGACTGCTGTCCGAACCAAGAATCCTTTTGTTTTACATCAGCCAGATTTTTTATCCGCTGCCTGCCAGGCTTTCAATCACACACGATATTATCGTTTCAACATCACTGCTGTCCCCATGTACGACAATGCCGGCGATTCTAATCGTTCTGCTGCTGATGGGAATTGCCGTGTCCCAGGTAAAAAAAAGACCGTTATTGGCTTTTTCAATTTTATTCTTTTTTATTAACCATCTTGTCGAGTCAACAATTCTCCCCTTGGAGCTTATTTTTGAACACCGCAATTACCTCCCATCTTTTTTTATTTTCTTGCCGTTTGCCGCTGCCCTGAAGTATCTGATTGATTTTTATCGAACAAAGAACCGTTCCCTGTATGTAATTTTGGCAACCTTTATGATGCTGGTCATCATCGGCCTGGGTTGTTTTACCTACATTCGAAACAGAGACTGGCGCACGGAGGCAACCCTGTGGCAAGATGCCATGAAGAAATCGCCCCTGGATGCTCGCCCCATATCCAATCTGGCCATCCAGCTTGCATGGGGAGAAAACCCCACGCCATTGCAATATGATGTGGCATTGGCAATGTTCAAGAAAGCCATGTCCCTGAACACGGCCCGCGATTTTCTCGTTTCCGATATAATCAATAATATCGGTGTCATATATTACCATAGGGGCGAGTATCAAAAAGCCATCGATACCTATAAACAGGGCCTTGAAATTGATCCCGGTTTTTTAAAAATGCATTATGATTTAATCAACGCCTATATCATGCTGGGACAATGGGAAGAGGGGACTGTGGAAGCGGATCGGCTCATTGCCAACAAAAAAAACTATCTAAAGCCGGAATATTTCAACATTAAAGGATTTATCCTGCTGTGGCAAAACCAACCTGAAAATGCCCTTGTTTATTTCCGAAAAACATTGGAAATGGAGCCGAATAATCAGGCTGTTTTGCTGAACGCAGGGGTGGCCCTCAGCTTGATGGGTGAATGGGCCGATGCCGAGGAAATATTGATAAAAGTCACTAAAAACGTCACGGGGGATCTGCGGCCTGTTTATGCACTCATAGAAAACAGTGTCAGAGCGGGGGACATGCAAAACGCCGAAAAATATACAGAGAAAATGTTTGCCGAATTTGCTATACAAACCATCATGGATGGTTTTGAACTGTTTTCCGAAAACTATCGCACGGCACCCATGTCTGCCGAAATGATTATCCCGGTTGTAAAGAAAACGATGACGCGATTGACAGGAAACCTTGATATCCCGACGCCCGCAACCATCATGGACCTAAAGTGAACGTTTCAAATTTTAAGAATATTGAATTTAGAAATTTTTCAAAGGATTTGATCCATAATCGCTCAATTTAGGATGGAATAATATACCCTGAAAATGAAAACCGAAAAAAAGATTAAGCCGTTACCATTTCCCGTTTATTTCTGGACTGTTGTAACGATTGCTATGGCCGGGCTTGCAGATGCGGTCTATCTTGCCATTTCTCATTTCCGGGTATATACCGATATGGCGTACAAGAGTTTTTGTGCGGTCTCAAAATCGATCAATTGTGACACGGTATCCCAGAGCCCTTTTTCTATTTTGCTAGATATACCGGTTCCCATATGGGGCATTGCCGGATATCTTTTTTTCCTGTTGCTTCTTTATCCTGCCGGCAAGGCGTCTTCAAACAAAACCCGGTTGTGGCCGACCTTGTTCGTCATCGCACTTGCTTTCTCCATTTACAGTATCATCCTGTCCATAATCTCTGTGGTATTTGTCCACAGCTATTGTATCATGTGCATGGTCAGCCATGCGGTAAATCTGATGCTTATGTTTTTTACATGGCTGATCCACAAACGCTTTGCAAACATATCTATTGCAAGCGGTATTTACAACGATATTCAATGGATCCGTGGTCATATAAAAGAGAGCGGTATTTTTCTTGGCATGGCAGCCGGGATGATTTTGCTGTTGATGCTTTTCACTCCCCATTACTGGGAAATGTCAGGGTTTCCATTAGGCCGAGAGCTTTCACGAGGCACCACAGAAGATGGGAACCCATGGATAGGGGCCACGAACCCGAAACTCGTGATTTCCGAATTTACAGATTATCAGTGCTTCCAGTGTAAAAAAATGCATTTTTTCTTGCGTGAGTTCATGGCCAGTCACCCGGGAACCATCAGACTCATTCACCGTAATTTTCCCATGGATCATACCTATAACCCAATGGTAAAAGAACCCTACCATATTGGTTCCGGGAAAATGGCACTCTTTTCCCTATATGCAATCAAACATGATAAGTTTTGGGAAATCAGCGATTTTCTTTTCAATACCGATACGCAAAAAGGACATTTCAATATCAGAGAGATGGCCAAGGCTGCCGGATTTGATGTCATCGAATTTGCAAGGTCGGTAAATGATCGGTCATTACAACAGAAGCTCAGGGCCGACATCCGGGAAGGCATACGCCTTGGTATCACCGGCACACCGGGGTACCTGATTGACGGCAAGGTGTACGTGGGCCATATTCCGGCTGATATCATCAATACGGTCATGGAATAAAATCGTAAGGACGATTTTATGAAGCGCGGCGGTGTCACTTCTTTGACAAAGGTTTACCGCCGTTCGTTTGGAGGGATAAAATATCTATTTTTCCAGCCCGGTCTTATTGCGAGGATCTCGAAAAGCTGGTAGTTATTAACCTGGCGACTAAATAGCCAACTCCGTCATGCCGGACTTGATCCGGTATCCAGTGTCTTTCTGGATTCCCGCCCCCTTCCTGCGAAGGGGCAGGCACACGGGAATGACAACCGTGAGGTATTTAACCGCCGGAGTAATATTGCGTGTGATAAATTCTAAATCCGAATATCGAAATACGAAACAAATCCAAATATCAAATGCTCAAATGAATCAAACATAGTG
>QMMS01000259.1 GCA_003647375.1 Deltaproteobacteria bacterium | reverse complement strand
GTGATATATGGAGTTATGAATAATCGCAAAATTTCAACTTACTGAAAGCGAACTGTTATTCAGAACGTTTTAATCTCGAAGTAAGCGCAGCAACGAGAGGATTAGCGCTGATTCCGTGGGCGACGACACTCAAAATAATGGTGCAGACCACAGTCATCGTGATGGTACCGCCACCGGGAAGATGTGCGTTCATGACGATCACGGCAAAAACAATACTGGCCAGCCCCCGGGGTCCGAACCAGCCCATGAACAGCTTTTCATCGGCCCGCATGTTCATGCCAATGAGCACCAGGAAGACCGGCAACATCCGAACCAGGGTGAGACTGAGCACTGCGTAGAGCACGACCGGCCAAGTGAGAGAGCCGATTGAATGGCCTATCACGGCCCCACCGAATACCACCCAGGTAATCAAAGCCAGTGTATCGCCTGTCCCTTCAGCAGCGAGCAGGAGCGAGTGTTTGTGGTGCTTATTAACCCTATTGAACATCATGCCCCCCACGAAGCAGGCAATGAATCCGCTGCCGCCGAGCCACTGCGCCACTGCGAAACAGACCACGGCCAGTGCCGGCACAGGCAACTGTCTCCACGTTTCAGTGATCCAATTCCGTGCGATAAACTGCCTGAGCAACCAGCTGGCCAGGAAAGTCAGGCCAATGCCGACTCCAGCACCGACACCAATCTCTTCAGCCACCAGTTTCAATGATAGCATCATAGTTCCACCTTCGGCACCCGCTTTCGTAACCAGGGCAAGAAACAGGAAAAGGATCGGCACGCAGATGCCGTCGTTCAAACCACTTTCCACATTTAAGCTCTCACGAATGTTGGGCGGCACGGTCTCATTTGTCACCACCGCTTTACCTAGGGCGGCATCGGTTGGTGCCAGCATGGTTGCCAGAATTGCAATCTCCAGCAGGGTCAGACCGCCGAACAAGACAAAACCGACCCCGAAACCAAACAGGATGGTTATCGGCAGGCCAATCAACAGCAACCGCAGGGGGATGCTGTAGAAGTGCTTGAGTTTTTCAAGATCTGCATTGGCGGCGTCAGTAAACAGGAGTAGTGCCAGAGTCAACTCGGCCAAGGTGCTGAGACCCTCGGCTTCCATTTTCAGGGTCAGGAGGTCCAGCCCGAGGGGCCCGAAAACAAGACCAAAAGCAGTGAACACTATCGCCCCGTTGATGGGTGTCTTTTCGAGCCCGCCGCTTGTAACACTGTAAAGGAAAATGAATGTGCCTAAGATCGCCAGATTTCCATACATAATGATGATTCCTTTGCTTACGTTTTAATGGAGAATATTACTGGTTTGACCAAGCTACAGATAACCTATTGTTTATGCAACTATAGGGTTTAGATAGGATTACGTTCCTCTTCTTTTCCACTTCATATATCTATCAGATTAATTCGTAGAGCACCGAAGCTATTGAATAGATGCCAAATTAATTCAGGCATCCTACAAAACAACCATAACCATCATCACCATCATCACCACGAACTTCAAGATCAGAGGAAGATTCAGATTGACCTTGAGTCCCGATATGGTCCTGGTCTTTTTGATCCCTTTTTACTTTACTGTAGTTCAAGTCTGCCGGATCAAAATTGTAACCAACCTTGGATGGTGTCGCTGTACCACTCCAACCTTCTTTGACCTTCTGACTATAATAGCCAGAGCTATCCGTTGTTGTGGATCCTTCACCATTACTGAACGTTATCGTGACTCCACTAATCTCATTACCTGATGACGTGCGAACATAACCGGATATCTTTTTATCTTTAGCAAAGCCATGAGATACTCCGATAGATAGTGAAAGTATAAGAAGAATTAACAACCACCTGAAAAAACGGGCTATAGGAGATTTATTTGTGTGAGCAGATTTTAATCGTTCTATTTTCATTTTTTCATTTCTAAAGGCTGTAATCTGCTTAGCTTGCAGTTATGCCACAGAATATGCAGATGATCTTTTCACGCTCCATTGATCTTTGCCCTAAGTTTGCCACTGCATCTAAACGTAACAACCTTCCTTGCCGGTAGCATCTGATCCTCACCAGTAGAGGGGTTTCTACCTTTACGTTCCGCCTTATGCCTTACACAGAGTTTTCCAAACCCACTGATCAGGACATCATCACCAGATGCAAGGGTATCTTTCATGATTTCAATGATTTTTTCTACAAGGTTTGTACTCTGTTTTCCCGTCAGGTCATTTTTAGATTGGATTGTTTCAATAATGTCTACTTTCGTTAGTGCCATGTATGCTCCTTTATATGAGTACCCGATCTGATTGCGGAGCGGGCATTATCTGATATAATTAACAAAACAAAAGCTACTCGTTTATCCGCAGAGAGATACCGTTTTTCAATCATTGCAACAAGCCAAATAAATGATAACTTTTTTATCTTTATTGTTTTACGCAAATATTGTGCAAGATTGGTAGGTTACGATAAGCAGAGCATTAGTAGGGGTCGCGCTGATTCTGTTGCTGGGAGTTATGCCTGATTGTGGAAAAGATTATCCAAAAATTAAGGAATAGATTTACACATCTTATCGTTTAAAGCGAAGAAAAACCATGCCGCAAGGAAATCTTCTCAAACATCTGGGTGAGACCGGCCCCGAGGGTGTAGATTGCATTGATATGGAGATTTTTATCCGCGGTATCGTCAAAAAACAGGTTGAGACTGGACCCGAGACCCTCTTCCGGCAACCAGTAACAGATCATGATGGGGACTTTTGGCAGGGGATAGAGTACAACGGAGATGTCTGCTTCAAACTGTTTTTTTACCTTCTGGCCACTGAAAATGTGGACCAGATCATCAAAAAGATCCGTGTATACATCTGCTATCCGTTTGATAGGTTCCTCACATCTTTTGTGAAAGAGCGGATAAAATTCTTTCCCGTCTTTGAGTTCCCTGAAGGATTTCCAATTTCCTGATGGTGAGATCCCTTTTCCATATAGGATATAGTTCAGAAATGGTACAGCCACCCACGCATTGACATGGATACTTGTCGATATATTTCCCTTCGTATCGACGCTAAAATCTTTCCCCATTATTTTCAGCCGTAGCTTGCCGTTCATAAAATCAGCACCGATCTTTTTAGCGGCGTCTGCCAGGTCGATATTTGAAATTTCTTTTTTCAGCGTTTCCAGGTATTCATAACGGCTCTCTTCGATTGTTTTCTGTTTTGCCGCTTTTCCTGAAAACCGGTGGATGATTTCCTGATCCAGTTTCGGACAATCTTTGATCTTTCGCCGGCCTGTAAACACTGATCCTGCAAACGCCAGGCATGTTTTTTCGCCACAGTCCCGACAGTTTGATTTGTCGAGATGCTGATAGATTTCCATGGCATTTTTGGGTGGGGGCATAATAGTTCTCAGGGTTCAAGATGAATCGTTTTAAGTTTTAGGTGTTACGTTTTAAGTTCAGCTTTTAACTGATAGCAGCCTCATAGCCTCATAGCATCCCAGCATCCTAGCCTCATCGCTTGTCAATCCGGGCCAATAGATCGCAGCAGATCAAAATTCCGCTGATCCCAATCGATATCCCCTTCCTTCTTGGCGGTTTCGAGCAACTTGGGGACATGGAAGAGTTTTTCATCGTTCAGGATATGCTTGAAGGCGTCCACACCCAGAGCCCCTTTTCCGATGTGGGTGTGACGATCAACCCGCGATCCGAGATCTTTTTTGGAGTCGTTGATGTGAATTACAAACAGCAGGTTCAGGCCCAGTGTTGCATCAAAGTGATTCATGGTTTGCTGATAGGTTTCCTGTGTTCGAATATCATATCCGGCTGCAAAAATGTGACAGGTATCGAGGCATATCCCGATGCGTTCTTTTCGCTCTATCCTGTTAATGATTTCCGCCAGCTGTTCAAATGTATGTCCCAGGCCGGACCCCTGGCCCGCGGTTGTTTCGAGCAGAAGACGGGATGTCGCCTCCTCTGTTTCCGAAAAAAGGCGGTTGATGGTCTCCGAAATTTTCAAGAGACCGGCATCGATGCCACTGACCATATGTGCTCCGGGATGGAGAACACAAAAGGGGATTTTCAATGCCGAGGAGCGAATGATTTCCTGCTTCAGGGCGCCGTAGGACATGGCATGTTTCTTGGGATCGGGAGAGGCCAGGTTGATAAGATATGACGTGTGGGTAGCAATGGACTGAATGCCGGTATCTGTCTTTGCCTGTTCAAAACGTTCCTGTTCCGCCTGGGTAACTGTGCGTTCCTTCCAGGTGGTTGCATTTTTGGTAAACATCTGGAGCGCATTGCAGCCGTATGACTTGGCCTGGTACACGGCATCGTGAAACCCTTTTGCTATAGAAAAATGCGCTCCCAGGATCAAGTTTGTTGCGTTTATTGAGTTTATTGCGCTCATTGAGTTTGTTGTGTTCGTTGGGCTCAAAATGCTTGGTGACTAGGGTGCCTGGGATCGGAAGGCTGCTATCAGCTAAAAGCTGAACCTAAAACCTAAAACTTAACACCTAAAACGGTTTAGTTTTCTCCTTGGACTCTTATTCTTTATCCGGGTATGTGCACAACTTCTCCATTGGGCACAATCCGCATTTCGGTTTTCTGGCACTGCAGGTTTCCCTTCCAAAGTAGATCAGATGCAGCGAGAAGTCATTCCAGGCGCGTTTCGGCATCTGTTCCATCAGGTCAAACTCAATCTTGACAGGATCTTTATGATCTGTGAGTTCGAGCCGCTGGGAGATCCTGGATACATGCGTATCGACAACAATACCGGGGATGTTGAAAGCAGCGCCCAATACCACGTTGGCTGTCTTGCGGCCTACTCCCGGGAGTTTGACGAGCGCGTCAAGTGTCCCCGGAACATGTCCCTTGTGTCGTTCTATCAGCGCAGTGGCACAACTCTGGATATTCTTGGCCTTGTTGCGGAAAAACCCGGTCGAGTGAATGAGCTTTTCGATCATTGTGATGGGCGCGTCTGCAAAGGCCTTTGGTGTCGGCAGTTTTTTAAAGAGCGTCCGGGTGACCCTGTTTACCTGCTTGTCCGTGCATTGTGCCGATAAAATGGTGGCGATCAGCAGCTGGAATGGGTTTTGATAATCGAGTTGGGTCTTGACTTCCGGGTATGTGGTTCTTAGTATTTTACGTATTTTGTCAGTCCGTTTTCGGTCTTTGATCATGGGGCATTTTCTCCATGCCGGCTAAAAATTAGCAGAACTATAAACAAAAAGAAGGGGAATATCGCGATCACTGGATAATCCCTGTTTATAGATCCGAATTTTAAATGAAGAAACCATGAAGATCAATCAAAAAAAAATCAGCGGGCTTGGACTTTGTTCCGGTGGCCTGGACAGCATCCTTTCCGGTCTTGTGTTGAGAGAACAGGGTCTACACGTGGAGTGGATTACATTTGAGACACCGTTTTTTTCTTCTGACAAGGCACGTAAAGCAGCTGCTATCACAGGGATTCCCCTTGTTGTAAAAAATATTACAAAGCCTTATCTCAGGATGCTGAAGGCGCCCAACTGTGGCTATGGTAAGCACATGAATCCCTGCCTGGACTGCCATACCCTTATGTTTCGTATGGCCGGCGAAGTTATGGAAGCAAAAGGGTTTGGCTTCCTTTTCAGTGGTGAGGTTCTGGGGCAGCGCCCCATGTCCCAGATCCGTCCTTCGTTGCGGTACGTCGAAAAGCATTCAGGGTTTGACGGATATATTATCAGGCCATTGAGTGCCAAACGACTTGAGGAAACAATTCCGGAAAAAGAGGGGCTTGTTGACCGCGAAGCCCTGCTTGGTATTACCGGACGGTCAAGAAAAGAACAGATACAACTCGCACAATATTTTAATCTTACCGAGTACCCTGCCCCGGCGGGAGGATGTCTTTTGACAGACAAAGGGTATTCCAATCGTCTGAAGGATCTTTTTGCACACCAGGATCGATACTCGGAAAGCGAACTTCACCTACTGAGGTATGGCAGACATTTCCGGATCAATGCAGATGCAAAGATCATCGTGGGCCGAACCAAAGAAGATAATCAGCAGATGGAGCGTTATCTCGACCCTGCTGCGAATATTTTATTAAAGGTCCGGAATTGTCCGGGACCTTTGGTGGTCATTCCCAACGGCGCAAACAGGGATACGGTTTTTCTGGCTGCATCTGTCTGCGCAGGGTACAGCAAGGCTCCGGCAGATACCCCGACTCAAGTCAAGGTGATTTCTTCAAAGGGTCAGGAAAATGTGACGGTTTTGCCAATAGCGCCCAAAACGGTAAGCAAGTACCTGATTCATTAATCCAAATATTTCACAGCCTGATCGGCTCAGCGGCAAGGCATTTCAACCTGAAGTCGTAGTGTGCTACTACGAAGGTTGAATAACACAGCCGCTGAGTCGATCAGGCTAGTGAAAT
>QMMS01000258.1 GCA_003647375.1 Deltaproteobacteria bacterium | reverse complement strand
CAGAGACATTTGGCTCTGCCGATGGTGGTAGTTACTTAAATCCGAAGCACGAAATTCGAAATCCTAAACGGTTCGACAGGCTCACCGCCCTGAGCAAGGTCGAAGGGCAATACCGAATGATCCAAATTGCGAATGTTCAAAACAAGATCTTGGAGATACAAGTTTAAGCATTCTGTTTGAAACATTTGAGTATTTGATATTTGGATTTGTTTCGTATTTCGATATTCGGATTTAGAATTTATCAAACGGTGAATGTGTATAACATTAAACCTTATAGGGTTGAATCAGCGCCGGGCCCTTTGGATCCGGGTATCTACTGTTCATTCTTTTCATCCCCACAGACCCCGCATTTCCGGCAGACTTCCACATCACAGGGGGCTGTTGTGTCACCACGCATGGCTTTTCGGTATTCCGCCAAGAGATAAGACTTCCGGATGCCGTGATCGATAAAATCCCAGGGGAAGATTTCGTCGTAACCTCTTTCCCTGTGAACATAGAAATCAGTGTTAATGGTGGAGGCTTTAAGGGTTTTTGGCCAGTTGCCGCAATTGTCATGTACGGCCTCCAGCGTGTTGGCTACACGCATATCTCCACGGGACAGGAGGGCCTGTACAGATGCCCATCGGAGGATATCGGCATTCACACGGACGTTTGGGACACGTTTGAGATCTTTTTGAATATGCTTGAGTTTCAGCTTAAGGGTCTGGATGCTATCCATGGCCGCCCATTGGAACGGTGTGTGGGGCTTGGGGACGAAGGAATTGATACTCACTGTTATCCCGCCCATGCGACCCTTGGTGCGACTCGATTTCAAAAAAACGTGTTTCACCTTTTTGCAGAGTTTGACGATGTCCTCGATATCTTCCATGGTTTCCGTGGGCAGACCGATCATGAAATAGAGCTTTAGATTCGGGATGCCGTTGGCGACAAGCGCTTCTGCCGCAGTCAGAATGTTTTCTTCGGAGATACCCTTGTTGATGCACCGGCGTAACCGTTCAGACCCGGCATCGGGAGCAATAGTGGCTGTTTTGACCTTGCTTTTCGACAGATGGGAAATCAGGTTAAGGTCAAGGGCATCCGCCCTGAGCGAACTGAAGGAAACAAGGGCTTCGGTCTTTTCCGCGGCCCTGCAGAGGTCGTCGAGTCCGGGGAGATCGGAAACCGCCGCCCCCACGAGGCCTATTTTGTCGGTATGGGCACGCCCGTCGTGAATACACGATACCAGTAGACCAGGATCTCTGAAACGGGGAGGGCGGTATACGAAACCGGCACCGCAAAAGCGGCATCCGTGAGGGCAGCCGCGGGACACCTCGATCAGATAGGTTTGATCAAACGTGGTATTGGGTGTCACGATGGTACTGCAGGTCGGTGTCTGGGTGATATCCCGGACATAGGCTCTCTTTATGACATGGGGGACATCTTTCAGGGGTTCCAATCCCTGAAACGTATTGTCCGGGTTATAGATTTCCCTGTAGAAACCCGGGACATAAATTCCCTCTATTTCCTGTGCTGCACGGGTCAACAGGGTTTCCCGCGTATCGGTTTCCTGGGCTATCCGCATAAAACCGGGCAAATTGGCTTCTGCTTCGCCTATCAGAAAACAGTCTATAAAAGGTGCGATGGGAGCAGGATTCAACAAACAGGTAACACCCCCGGCGATGATGAGAGGGCGGGTTTCATCTCTCTGGGCGGAACGGAAGGGAAGTCCGGCTTTCTGAAGAATGGTGAGCAGGTTGGGGTAGTCGTTTTCAAAGGATAGAGATACGGCAATGATATCAAAGGTCGAAATGGATCGTCCGGATTCGATTGAGATGATATCGCCTGTGTTGGCCACGTCTTTATCCGGGAGGAAGGACCTTTCACAGACGATACCATCCAATTCGTTCAAAAGCCGATAGACTGTTTGGAACCCCAGGTTTGACATACCCAGGTGGTACGTGTTCGGGTATATCAGGACAACGGCTGTTTTTCCCTGCCGCCCCTGTTTTTCCATGACGGAGATTTCCGCGTCTAAGCGCCTTTGTCGGTCGGTGTCGCCTTTTCTATCCATAAGGTTTCATAATACGGGACGGCTCCTTTATCAAACAAAATTCTATAAGATTATCTTGTTTTAGTCGGCTTTGCGTCTCAAGAAGGTCGGCACCTCGAGATCACTGTTGTCGATGACGATCCCTTTGTATCCACGGTAGGAGGCGCCGCCTGATTCACCCACGGCCTCTTTTCTCCTGATAAATGTGGGTTCGTCATAATCCACGATATTTTCGAGGTCTGAGGGGATGATATCCCGGACCCTGCCACGGAAGGAGTGTTCCATAACGTTGTCGGGTTTGGCCTTGTCCTCTTTCTCGCCAATGCCCGTGGCAATGACTGTAACACTCATTTCGTCGTCCATGGAATCGTCAACCACAGCTCCCCAGATGATGTCCGCATTCTCGCCTACCTCGTTGTAGATGCGCTCGGAAGCTTCCGTCATCTCTTCCATGGTCAGTTCGCTGTTGCAGGTGATGTTCATGAGGACACCTTTGGCTCCGGAGATGGCGATATCCTCCAGGAGTGGATGGGATATGGCACGTTCAGCGGCTTCAATAGCCCGGTTTTCTCCACTTGAAACGCCGATGCCCATGATGGCCAGACCCGCTCTGGACATGGTGGTTCTGACATCAGCAAAATCGAGGTTGACCAGCCCCGGCATCATGATCAGATCCGTGATGCCCTTGACGGAATGGAGCAGGATTTCATCGGCCTTTTTGAACATTTCGATCATTTTAGCGTTTTTGGAAGCCAGAGCCCTCAGACGGTCGTTGGGTATTGTAATAACCGTATCGGCAACCTGTTTCAGGGTTTCGATACCTTCCTCTGCCTGCCGGGTGCGTTTTTTGCCTTCAAAGGAGAATGGTTTTGTGACCACGGCAACCGTGAGTGCCCCTATTTCCTTGCAGATATCTGCAATCACGGGTGCTGCTCCCGTGCCGGTCCCACCCCCAAATCCGGCAGTGATGAAAACCATATGGCTGTTTTCAAGCGACTTTCGAATGGCATCTCTGTTCTCTAATGCCGCATCCCTGCCAATGTTTGGATTGGCTCCGGCACCCAGTCCTTCGGTGAGTTTCTCCCCCAGCTGGAGTTTGATTTCTGCTTTGGATACCTCGAGTGCCTGGGCATCCGTATTGGCGCAGATGAATTTAACTCCTTGCAGTTTGCCGGCAATCATGTTGTTGATTGCGTTGCCACCTGCGCCGCCAACGCCTATGACCTTGATTTTAGCTGTTTTGTCGTTTTCTACGTAAGTAAACATGTTTCCTCCCGTTGGTTGAGTTGCTGTGATTTTACCCCAAATTGTATTATTCAAATATTGTTCTTTTGGATAAACGCTTCTCGAGGTTATCCAAAAACCTATATGACATCCTTGAACCATTTACGCATTTGGCTCATGACACCGTTGAAAATATTTTTGTCCCGTATCCTGAATTTCTTAGTAGCCTGGTTTCTGACACCGTATATGACCAGACCCACCCCTGTGGCATACATGGGGTTGTTGACGACATCCACGAGGCCGCTGATACCACTCGGCTTTCCGATCCGGACGGGCAGGTTGAATATGGATTCGGCGATATCACTGATCCCGTCCAAAAGAGCCGTACCGCCGGTCATGACCATGCCTGAGTTGATGATATTCTCCATACCGGCCCGGTATATTTCCCTCTGGATGAGGGTAAAAATTTCCTCCATCCGTGGTTCGAGAATTTCTCCGAGAATCTGCCTGGGGAGTTTTTTGGGTTCCCGTCCTCCCATTCCCGGAACCTCTATGGTTTCCTCGCTGCTGATACTGTTGGAAGAGCAGGTACCGTAGCGGGTCTTGATTTTTTCTGCCTCAGCCAGAGGAGCGCGCAACCCGATGGCGATATCATTGGTCAGGTTGTTACCCCCCAGGCTCAATACAAAAGTATGCTTGATGTTTTTCCCTGAGAATATGGCCAGATCGGATGTGCCGCCTCCCAGGTCCAGAAGTGCCGTGCCTAACTCTTTTTCTTCGTTTGTTAATACAGCTTCTCCAGAAGCCAGGGATTCCAGAACAATGTCACAGACATCGAGTCCGGAACGATTGGCACATTTAACGATGTTATGGGCGGACGTGACGGCGCCTGTCACGATATGAATCTTTGCTTCCAGCCGGACACCGGCCATGCCGACCGGGTTCTGAATGCCCGTTTGTTCGTCGACGATGTATTCCTGGGGCAGGACGTGGATGACCTCCCGATCCATGGGTATGGCAACGGCACGCGCTGCGTCGATGACACGATCAACATCGGTTTGCGCAATTTCCGAGCCTTTAATGGCGACAATGCCACGGCTGTTGAAGCCGGTGATGTGTCCACCGGCAATGCCGGCATATACGGATGAGATTTCACAGCCAGCCATTAACTCAGCTTCTTCAACCGCTTTCTTGATGGAATCCACCGTCGACTCGATATTGACGACCACCCCTTTTCGAAGTCCGATGGATGGGCTCGTTCCGATACCGATGATGCTGATATCATCGTTGGAAACCTCTCCCACCACGGCACATATTTTCGTGGTTCCAATATCCAGACCGACGACGATATTTTCATGACCCTGCACCTTACACCTCCTTGTGACCCTTGGCGGGTTGTTTTTCCAGATTCAGATTGACAACAATCCGATTGGGGTTGTTCAGATCTATTGAGTTCAATACCGGTATGTTCTGATTTTTCTTGAGATAAAAGAGAACTTCCTGAAGCCTTTTAAATTTACTGGGGTAATCATCATACCCCAGTTTGAGTGCTCCCAGGCTGTTGTTCGCATAAATTGTCAGGCCGATATCCTTGTCCACCTCTATTTTTCGTATCTCTTTGTTGGTGAGTATGCTGCCTTCATGTCGACCCAGTTTTAAAACCGTCATTACCGCATTAAAGGGCCGGCTGTAGGGTCTGACCCCGACATTCAGGTCAGAAAAAGACAGCCCGTCCACGACCGGCAGATTGACCGGATCGGTAACTTCCCATTCCTTGAAGAGGTCGCCCTGCTTGTTTAGCAGGAATTTACGGTTGATATCGATAATTGCCAGGGGCTCGTGTTCTTTGATACGGATCTGGATGCCGGAAGGGATCTCCCGGCTGACCTCAGCATCTGATATCCATGGATGTGCCAGGAGCCTTTTGCGGGTAGTGGTTAGATTCACGGAGAAAATATTGAGCCCATGGGACAGTTTTGCCTGGGCGATAACCGCCTTTTCATCGAGAGTATTGCAGCCTTGTATGTTGATGTAGACGGTCTTAAAGTAGTCGGACTGGGTAAAAAGATCATATCCGAAGATGAAGGCAAAACTCATGACGGCCACCAGCGACAAGCCGGATATGATTTTCAAAAAACTGAGCACACGCTGGATCCTTTTGGTCCGTCTTCTGGCGGTGCTGTTTTTATAGAAATTTTTTCGGGTTTTTTTATGTGCCAACAATTTTAACCTCGGGTTCAAGCGTTACGTTGAATGACGTTAATACGGCTTCCTGAATCAAATCTTTGAGTTCAAGGATATCCGCAGCGGTCGCCCTGTCTTTGTTGATGATGAAGTTAGCGTGGGTGGTGGACACCTGGGCATCTCCTATCCGCTTTCCTTTCAAGCCGGCCAGGTCTATCAGTTCTCCGGCTGATTTCCCTGTGGCCGGGTTTTTAAAAAAGCACCCCGCGCTTTTTTGATGCAGTGGTTGCATTGTGCTTCTTTTTTGAATAATGGCACTTGCCTCTTTTTCAATTTCATGCTTGTCGGAAACAGATAGTCGAAATTCTCCCTCCAGGATGATGGGGTTTTGCATTCCGCCCACTCCTGGATGCTCCTTCAGATCGAGTCTTCTGTAGCGGAACTGCAAAGCATGCTTTTTGATCCGCACGGGTTCGCCGTCGGGAGAGAGTACGACCACTGCAGTGATCACGTCTGCCATGCTTCCGTGATCTGTTCCTGCATTCATGAAGATGGCACCCCCGACTGTCCCGGGGATGCCCAGGGCAAAATTCATTCCCTTGAATCTGTTGCCGGAGGCATATTTGCAGAGTGTATTGAGCCGGGCGGCCGTACCCGATGTCACGACGACATTTTCCTTGTCCAGGGCCTTGTGTTGGATATCTGTCAGGCATCGTTTCATTGAAATCACGATTCCCCGGATGCCTTTGTCCAGGACGAGCAGATTGGTGCCGTTGCCGACGATGAAGTAGGGGAGGCTGTTTTCCTGTAACCATCGGACAAGAACCACCAGATCAGATTTTTCTTTGGGTGCGACGTAGACATCTGCCGGTCCCCCTACCCGGAGAGATGTATGCCGGGACATGGGTTCCTGGAACCGCACGTTGGGGCCGAATGTTGCTGT
>QMMS01000257.1 GCA_003647375.1 Deltaproteobacteria bacterium | reverse complement strand
CGTGTTTATGAAAAAAATAAGCATAAAGAAAAAATTCTTGATACAAATCAGCGATCTCCGGCAGAGTCGGCCCCTTCGAGGGGCCTTCCTCATACCTCCGGCTCTGCCGGAGGTCGCTGATTTGATTCTGATTGCTCTCGGCTTTTGGATTCCGTCCTCAGGGCTCTACATCTGCATTTCCTGTGCGACTAATTCCCGGTGGAAATCAGCGTCCCCGAGCACCTGTTCTGCGGCTTTGGCATGCTTAAAGTACAGCTGCAAATCATACTCCTCCATAAACCCCATGCCACCGACCACCTGATGGGCCAGGGCAACCAACCTGCGATAAGCATCGCTGCCCCAGGCTTTGCACATGGATGCCTCCTTTTCAAAGGGCAGACGCTCGCTGATGCGCCAGGCTGCCTGATAAGCCATGAACTTCAGCGTGTCGCTATAGGTCAGCATGTTGGCACAGTGGTGTTGAACTGCCTGGAAGGCACCCACCGGGCGGCCGAATTGCTCCCGGCCTTTGGCATAGGGCACTGCCATGTCCATGGCCTTCTGCGCGCCACCGATCATTTCTGCGCACTTGGCCACGGCTGCCATGAGCAGTACCTTTTTAAGCACCCCCCATCCCTGATCCAGTTGCCCCAGGAGGTTGTCCTTTGAAACCCGCACGTTTTTAAAATTGACCGCGCTTTGCTTGTCGCCGGCCATGGTGATCAACGGCTCGATGGAAATCCCGGGCTGCCTGGTATTCACCACAAACAGCGTGATGCCGCTGTGGTTATCGTCGGTTCGCTGTCCTGTCCGGGTGGCACAGACCAAACGGTCGGCAACATGGGCATAGGGTACAAACAGTTTGGTGCCATTGAGGAGATACTCATCCCCCTGTAACTCGGCTGTCATGCTGATACCTTCAGGATTGTAAGTGCCGTCGGATTCCACCCAGGCCACAGACAGCAATCGCTCCCCGCGGCAAACAGGGGGCAGGATGTCGGCTTTCTGGGTATCATTGGCAGCTTCCAGAATGCAGAGACCGCCCATTACAACAGTGGCAAAATACGGCCCCTGCATGCAGTGGTACCCCATCTCAGACAGCAGCGCCGTCATATCCAGAAAACTTCCGCCCATGCCGTCATATTGCTCTGGAACCATGATGCCCATCCAGTCGAGTTCCGCCATTTTCTGCCACATGTCGCGGGAATACCCAATTTCATCCTCGGCCATCTCGCGCACCACATCACTGGGACACTCCTTGGCCAGAAACCGGTGGGCTTCGTCTTTTAATATCTTCTGGGTTTTGCTGAATTCGTAATCCATGGATTGTGCTCCTTTACTTCGAAGGCAGTTTGAGTCCCCGCAAGGCCATAATGTTTCGCTGGATCTCGGATGTTCCGGCGTAGATAGTTTCCACCACACTCCAGCGGTAGTGGTGCTCGATCTGCCCCTGCAAGGCCGCGTGCTGTGACCCTTTTTTCAACTGCGCGTATAGCCCCAGCACGTCCATGCCGGTGTTGGCAATTTTCTGGGCCAGTTCCGTGGCAAACAGCTTCTGCATGGAGGTTTCATAGTTGGGGATTTTGCCTTTGTCGATAATATGGGCCAGGCGAAAGAAGATAAGCTTGTTGGCTTCCAGTTCGATGGACAACTGGGCCATTTTCTGGCGAATAAGAGGATCCCTAGACAGGGGTTGGCCATTAACCTGGGTATCCCTTGTATATTGCACGATTTCGTCAAACAATCGGCGATAGTGGCCCAAGGGGAACATGCGTTCGTAGTCGAGTGCGGCCATAAGATAGTAAAAGCCTTGGTTTAAATCGCCCACCAGGCATTTTTTGGGCACCTTGACGTTATCGTAGAACACCTCGTTGGTTTGCCAACCGGCCATGGTGATCATGGGACGGATGGTAATGCCCGGTGTTTTTAGATCCACAATCATCATGGACATATTCTGGTATCTTTTTGCATCCGGGTCGGTAATGGTTGCCAGCCAGTGGTAGTCGGCCACATGGGTATGGGTGTTAAAGGTCTTCTGCCCGTTGAGCAGGAAGTGATCGCTCTGGTCCACAGCATCGATCTTCAAGGCAGATAGATCGGAACCAGCCCAGGGTTCGGTATAGCCTAGGGCAAATTCCACTTCTCCCCGGGCAATGGGCAGCAGCCATTCTTTTTTTATCTCTTCGCTGCCAAAGTGCAAAATGGTGGGACCGGCCATGTGGGCGGCCACAAAAATGAGCGGCATGGTATAGGCCAGCTCTTCCTTAATCGCAAAGGTCAGCATGGCGGAAGCACCCATGCCGCCATATTTTTCCGGCCAATTGGGTACGAGCCACCTGTTGGCAGCAAATTTGTGCACGAATTTTCTGCCCAATTCGCCCCCATAGCAGTAACCGATTGCTAAAGATTCGGCCTTTAACTCGGGGGTGATTTCCGACTTGAGAAAAGCCCGCACCTCCTTTAAGACTGCTTGTTCCTGCGGCGCGAATTCAAAATCCATTCATTCCACCTCCTGATCAAGGTATACGGGTTTGATTGTCATTGTTTGATTTTTTGCGTGGGGATACATGCTTGACTATAACAATATCCTTATTTTTTCAATCCATTTATCTGCCCATCCAAAAACAGAAGATTACTAAGGTTTCAGTTATTGCCCAAGATTAAATATCATTGAAAACAGACAGATGACATAATCCGTTCGAAGTCAAAATGTGGCTGGAGCGGCTAATAAACGATGGCTGGATTCGTTAACCTAAAGGTCCATACCTTGGGGGATAATTCAGAGTTCATGTTTTGAATTTGATGTCTCAGTGAAAATTTTTTCTCCAACATCTCGTATCACAGTTTGATCCTATCCAGAATTGATCGCATTTCATTTGACTGTTCCCAATAATAATACTATCCGTCGATTTTGCATTCAGCTTTAGTTACATCCTGGCCTCGCAGTTTGATGATAAATGATAGCCGTTTAGTTCCGGCATGTTAACAAAGGATTCTATGTTTCAACGATATCCCCATGTATGGGAGCATTGAAATAAATGTGATACCATCATTTTGAAAGCCTGATTTATTCCGGAAAAACAGGCAAAAACCTACCCTTCTTAAAGGGATGCCGCCACTCAACCCCGCCGACTAATACCAACTGCGTATGAAATAAAATTCACACTTCACCGCCATAATCAATGAAATGTGTATTAAATACCATATACGCTCACTATCTATTGCGTTAATTTTAATTCATATATCCGTATTTTGTGGTTTTTTTAGCTTAGCGCATGTGGCACCATAATTGCTTAAACTTATTCATAAATATTAGCTTATGAAATATATGAGGTTTCAAATGGCGCTCACAAAAGCAGACATTGTTGAAAAAATCGCTGAAGATCTCGATTTTAAGCGCAAGAAAGCCAGGGATGCAACCAAATATATCCTGGAAATCATAAAAGCCAACCTTGAGTCCGGTGAAGATGTCCTGATAAGCGGGTTCGGAAAATTCTGTGTCAATGAGAAGAGAAAACGAAGGGGAAAAAACCCAGCAACCGGAGAAGATATGATGCTGTCATCCAGAAAGGTTGTTACCTTTAAGTGTTCTGGAAAATTGAGAAAGAGGATCAACGGTGGCTAAACAAATTCTTTGTATTTTTTGTGGTAGCAAAGCAGACGTTATTAAACGAAGCGAAAAATCAATTGTCCTGTGCAGACGTTGTAATAGGGATACCGATAGTGTTGTCTATTAAAAACTGTTAGATCAGTGGCTCGGTGATATTCTAAAAAAGGAAAAAGGAAGCCTAACTTTGTAGTAAACGAAATAATATTCAGAGGTCTATAATGGTTAACAAACGAAACGGCAAAGATCGCCGGGTCAATAAAGATAGAAGAAGTGGCGGCGCCTCTTCATACAGTGGTCCAGAAAAGAGGGCTATCAAATACCGACGAAGTGCCAACGACAGGAGAGATAAAGATTAACCAGGGGTCGAAAATCCGTGTAAGACAGACATCGGCTTCAGAACCAATAGAACAACCACATATAAAGATCATGAGCAGGGGTCAATTATGGCCCTGCTCTTTCTTTGATAGCCAACTTATCGCAAATAAGTGATGTCTACAGGTTTTTTAGCATATCACCACCGTAGCCATTTTAAGCCAAGTTGTGTTTTCGTGTTATCATGGGGAGGATCGGTTCTGCTGATTTTCCCCTTTTTGCAAATTTGTCAGAATAATGATATCTGTACCGGCATATCGGGCCTTCCCATGCCAGATATGCCGAGAAATCACAGGTATTTCAAAACCTGCAAAACTGGGCATTATCTCCATTTGAGAACGTATGAGATTACGTAAACCCGGTGTTAGCAATTCCATGCAACTGTATGAGATCCGCGACCCAATAGCGCCGCACGGCAGGCTTCATTTTTTCATATAACTTCCTCAAGCATGACCTATTAAGGAACAAATTCTATAAAAAGTTCGAAAAAAATAATCAATTATTGCGACTGAGCTCCAATTACAGATATCAACACATCAGTACATATCAGGCACCCAATAAATTACCGATGTGCGATTATTATCACATCAGATCAAATCTTACATTGATAGGGTTTCACAATGAAAAAGCGAAGCATACCTGGAAAATCTGATTTAGAAGCAATAAGAAACCAAATACTGGATTTTGCATGTGTCGCACATGATTTTCGAGCCGAAACAGATGAATTTCTCCACAATGGTGACTGGAATGGGGTATTTGTTGTGGATTTCAGGAATCATTCTGAGGAAGAACGGTTATACTGTTCGGCACCATCGGGTGAACATTTCATCAGATTTTGGCTGGTCATAGATATTGACTCAAAGGTTTGGCAAAAGGAACACGAAAAATTCCTTCGAGTGGCATCTCGCTATGATGTGGCAATCGATCCCGTCCCCGTAAAGAAAGAAGGAGACAAACGCCTCTGTCGGCTGTATTCAAGGGTATGGGTCCCAGGTTTTAGCCAGCGTGTCTTTGGTCTGACCTTATCGAATCTCATGGAATGCAAAAGCGCCATGTTGCCAATATTTTCAGACCAGCCAGGGGGCATGTCTGTTCTTAGCTGAAGATATACCCCGTGAAGGAAAAATAGATCTGCTGGATAAGAGCCCGTTACTGATGCCTCCTACTTATCTCTATTCAGCGATGTTTACAGGTTTTTTAGCATATCACCACCAACGGTAAATTTAGCCAGGTTGCATTTTTGTGTTATCATGGGGAGGATCGGTTCAATGGAAGATTATCGACTTTTAATAGACCTGCATAAGAGAGCAAAGCGACAAGGACCTGGAGGGGATGCAGAAACGAGAAGGGCAATCGACTTAGCTATGCTAGATCCGTCAACACCATTAAAGATTGCGGATATTGGCTGCGGTACAGGTTCTTCTACTCTATTGCTTGCCCGCTCATTAAATGCCCAAATCACTGCTGTAGATTTTTTGTCGGATTTTGTCGATGTGCTTAAAGTAAACGCCGAAAACGATGGCTTAACTAAAAAAATAGATCCTCTTGTATGTTCAATGGATAACCTGCAATTTGATAATGAGGAATATGATGTTATCTGGTCTGAGGGTGCTATATACAATATGGGTTTCAAAAATGGAATAAATGGCTGGAGGCGTTTTTTGAAACCTGGCGGATTGCTTGTTGTGTCAGAAATCACATGGACAACTAATGATCGCCCACTTGAAATTCAAGAATATTGGACTGCTGAATACTCGGAAATAAGTACGGCCTCTTCAAAGATTAGTGTTTTGGAAAATAGTGGGTATTCTCCAGTCGCGTATTTTGTTTTACAAGAGCATTGCTGGTTAGATAACTATTATAGGCCAATGCAAAACAGTTTTGCCGAATTCCTCGCTCGGAATGCAAATAGCGAAAATGCTCAGGCAATAGTAGCGGCTGAAAAGAAAGAAATTGCTCTTTACGAGAAGTTTAAAGAGCATTATAGCTATGGCGTATATATTGCAAGAAAACATGGCTATTAAAGCCATAACAATCACACTCGGACAGGAAAAAATGCCGCTCGTTCCTCGCGCTGCTTTTTACTGCCGGTAGTTGCTGATTCCGTCAATTCAAGTACAGGTCAGGACCGTTAAATCCAGTGGAAGATGTCTTTGGCCGCTTGTCTGGTTTTTGTTTTCGGTGGGTTTATTCGATAGCCAAAAGTCACCATATAGGAGATGCCGTATTTCTCTAAATCTATGTTGCAGGATGAGGCCAGAACTTCCTCTACTTCCTTTTTTTGAAAACCCTCTATCGGACAGCTGTCTATTCCGATCATCGCAGCGGATGTCAACAGGTTACCCAGCGCGATATAAGTTTGTTTACAGGACCAGTCAAATAGTGCTCGATCACTATCAAGAAGAGCAAAATCTGATTCCTGAAACT
>QMMS01000256.1 GCA_003647375.1 Deltaproteobacteria bacterium | reverse complement strand
TCATTCCAAGACCTTAAAGAGGATACCAGATGTTGTGGCGGGTCTATTTATCTTTAAACCTGTGCTTTCGTGCCAGTATCTGATTTTAATAGCACCAAATGTCAAATAAAGATACATACCATATCTTTTAGCTGTATCAGTGACATCGAAATTAAAGACATCATCCCAGATAAATTATATATCACATGGTGTCGATGCCTTGTGGTACATTGAGAATATCATGATCCCAACATCATAAAAATCTTATCAAAAATCCAGTACATTATCAAGCCATAAAGGTTGTGATACCATCAAATCGCCGAGGGTGGAGGGACCTGTGATACTGATACCGTATATGTCGTTCACCTGAACGTGGGATAACTTGACAGTTTCCCACTTTTAGGTCAACCGGTGATAGATGGAGACAAGTCCAGTTATCAAATTTAATGTAAATTTTACCGATACCATCTGGTCATCGCCAAGGTATCACGGAAAGGCTTGCCAATGCAAGATTTGGTCGGTGGTGATAATAATCGCACACCGGTAATTTTTCAGGTGCCTGATAACCTTGTTTTTGTTGGAGGCATCTGGAATTATTCTCGGCTTGATTTGTAGAGTGTATTTCGACCATATCACAAGCAGAATACTGCTTTTAGACGAAGAGGCCGACTACCAGATGTTGTGGTCTGCTTTTTTTCAATATTTCTCAGATACATAGCAGGTATCAAAGATTCTGGATTCACGCCATGACGCTCATTTGTGTATTTCGAAAAACCGGGCAATTTGAAGTTGCTCAATCAACAACTGTTAACAGTAAGAACATTATAAAGATGAAAATATCTTTCAAATAATCTAAGAGTTAACTACTTTTTCCATTAAGTGTGATTGCGACAAGTTCGTTAAAATCTGATGTGGCTACACAAACACAGGTATCTGCGGCACCATAATACACCTTAATCTCCCCGGAATTTTCCACAACAGCACCACATGCAAAAGCCACATTGCCAACGTCACCGATCCTTTCGTAATCCTTGCGCGGTGACAGAATCGGCTCATCACACCTGGCTATAATCTTGTATGGCTGTTCAAGATCTAGAAGAACAGTACCGATTCTATAGATGGGGCCGGCTGCTGTCATCTTAACGCCATGATAGATCTCAAGCCATCCTTGTTTTGTCCTAATCGGTGCGACCGATGCGCCGATTCGAAAGCTGTCCCACATGCCGGACCGGGGTGTCATCATAAGTTCGGATTTCCCCCAGTCAACCAAATTCTTTGAATATGATACCCACATACTTCCTATTTTTTTACCGATTGGCCGATCAAAGCGTACATACTCACCTTTTATCTTTTCTGGAAAGAGAATTCCGTCTTTGTTTCCCGGTTCGGATACAAGTGCAATACGTTCGTAATGGTAGAAGTCCTCTGTTTTTGCCAAGGCAATACGAGTGCCGTATTCTGAATATGCGGTGTACATAACATAATAAATTCCTTCGAGTTCAGTGATGCGAGGATCTTCGATGCCCCTGGCTTCGTATCTGGCAAAAGGGCCTTTGCGGGCCGGCACCATGACCGGTTTGTCTTCAACCGTGAAATGCAATCCGTCTTTGCTTATCGCCAGAGCAAATACCGAATATCCTTGCTGGCCTTCGATTCTCAGGAGGTGATAATATCGATTTCCGTCTTTAACCACGGAACCGTTAAAAACAGTATTGCACCTGAACGGAATATCCTCCAGGGTTATAATTGGATTGCCCTCAAACCGTTGGAGGATGTCATGGCCAACAGAGGGACGCGTAATCATCAGAATTCTCCTTTGCTTTTCACACACTCTTGTTCGATTTCATCAATGGTGGTTGAGCCCAGGCATATGCAGCTGTCTGCAGCACCATAATACAGTAGCAGCTTTTCATCTTCCAGAATTGCCCCGCAGGAAAAAACAAGGTTCGGGACATCTCCGATTCGCTCGTAATGTTTGCGCGGTGACAGGATGGGAACATTGGTGCGGGCAAGGATCCTTGCCGGATTATCAGGGTCGAGAAATACGGCACCAATCCTAAAAAGAGGGCCGGCTGATGTATCTTTTATGCCGTAATATATCAGCAACCACCTGCCGTCTTTAAGCCTGATTGGCGGCACGGCATCACCCACGCGGCTTGCGTCCCAGTGGCCGGGTCTAGGTGACAATAAAGCCTCAAAACCGCCCCAGTAGATTAGATCGTCTGAGTAACTGATCCATATACGCCCACCGCTCCACGGGCGCTCAAATCTGGCGTATCGGCCGTTGATTTTTTCCGGAAAAAGTGTTCCTCCTTTGGTATCCACCGCGGAGATAAGACCAAGACGTGTGACGTCCTCGAAGTCATCTGTTTTGGCCAGCCCGATCCTAAAGCCATGATTGCTTTCAACAATGTATGTAATATAATAGGTATCTTCAAAGGGAGTGATCCGACCATCCATGACGCCAATTTCTTCATACTTTTTATATGCTTTATCTGCCGAAGGTTTAATAAAAGGCTTATCATCTACTTCAAAATAGTGGCCATCCGTGCTTCGGGCAACATACAAGCTTTTATGGCCCATCAGGCTTTCGATAGTTATCAGCAACAGGTAGGTGTCGACTATCTTAACCGCGCCTGCATTACATATGTCCAAGGCCTGGAACGAAAGGTCTTCCAAGTTAACAACTGGATTTCCTTCCCAGCGGTGAATGATGTCGAGTCGTTTTTTTCGCGGCATGGGTTTCCTTTTTTATAAGCTGCAAAGTATCTGCTCTACTGAAGACACAGCCAGGCAGGTGGTTTCGTCAGAAGACCCGTAATACATGAAAAGCTGTCCGTCTTTTATGATAATGCCGTTGGTAAACACGACATTGCCAAAGAACCCTGTGGTTTCGTATTCAAGTTCAGGTTCAATCAGAGGCATTGTACTGCGCTTGACCACTTTCCAGGGCTGTTCCAGGTCCAGGAGCATTCCGAAAAGGCTGTAACGTGAATTGTCACCCTTGGCGTGGTAGATGCAAAGCCAACCTTCATCTGTCTTTATCGGAGCACTACCGGAGCCGATCTTCATCGATTCATAGACCGTGTCCCGCGGTCTGGCAATGCACTTGTGGTTGCCCCAGTGCAGCAAGTCCGGTGACTCTGCATACCAGATCGATGCCTTGCCAAATCCACTGTTGTTGGGACGGTGCAGAGAAATATATTTGTTGTTTATCTTTTCGGGAAATATTGCAACATCTTTGTTTTCAGGATGGAATATGATGCCGAACTTTTTCAATTTTTTGAAATCATCAGTGGACGATAGAGCTGTACACCAGCTGTCAGTCGATACTATGGTGTAATTTATGTAAAACGTACCGTCAATACAGACAATGCGCGCATCTTCGGTACCATAAGCTTCAATAGGGGAGCAAGGATAGATAAATGGTGTGGGGTCAACCGTGAATTTGATCCCGTCGACACTTCTTGCCAGCCGCAGATGGCTGATACTGGAAAGGTAATCCTTACCCTTATAAACAACCCCGCGCGTATCTTTGAGCAATACATCAGGGTCGTGGGCATCAAATTCCTTGATTTCAGGGATACCGCGGCCCTCAAAAAACCTGTAAACCGGTATCCGGATTTTCCCCTGTTCCTGAATACATCTTTCCGCCACCCGCAGGAGCAGTATGACTTCGTCATTAAAGAGAGTAGCGCCTGGATTGAAGGCCCCGATGACTTGGTATCCCTCTGCTGAGGGTCTGACATCGGCGGGGCGGATTATGGGATTTTTTTGACAGCGTTTAAACATACCCTTCCTATTCACCAACAAACACATGCCGCGTTATGCATTCCGGCTTGCGTTCAAACTGTTTATAAACCTGAATTGTCTTGTCAGCTATAATATCCCAGGAGATTTTTTCTTTAACATAGTTTACAGCATTCCTGGAAAACCTGTTGTAAACCTCTTCGTCAGTGAGCAGGGTTACAATCCTGTCAACATATTCGTCATCAGTTTCCGCATAAAATCCTGCTCCTGATTTTTCAAGGGTAGCGACAAAGGCCTCAAGATTTGATGTGACGAGTGGTTTGCCAAAGGTCATGGCATGAGCCATTATGCCGCTTTGGGCTCCGGCAATATAGGGCAATACTATGATATCACAGGCGCTGAGGATGGTATCAAAGGTCTTTTGAGGAAACTGACCCCGGAAGACCTCAATCCGTTCCCTGGCAGGTGAGCCGTTTATCTTTTCAATGAGCATCTTGCGATATATGCTGAGCTCCAGCATTCGGAGTTTACTGGCCAGCACCAACCATGCATCCGGTACTCTTTCGACAATGTGCGGAAAAAGATCCACGATCTTGTCAAAACACTTAGTAGGGCGGAAATAGCCGGTTAGCAGGACAACTTTTCTGTTTTCGAGGTTGAGCTTCTCCTTAGCACCAGCAACCGGGGTCATCACGCGCGCTCCGTGCTCAATCAGGAATATCTTGGCCGTATCCGTATCAAAAACCGATCTTAGAATATTAACGTGTTCCTCTTCATGTACGATAATACCATCCAATTCCCGGCACATGACCCTTAAAATTTGCTCTTTGCGAAATTCCGGTTCCTTTTGAACAGTATGAAAAGTTGCAATGACCGGAGTAGCCGTAGATTTAATGCGATAAATCAATTCAAGTACGGCAATGCCGTCCAGTTCCCCATACAGGCCGAATTCGTGCTGAATATGAACAATGTCAGGAGTAACCTTGACAGCTGCGTTGAAAATCCTTCGGGCTACACCTTCATCGTTGGGGCTGTATGACGGGTAAACATGTCTGCCTTCAGCGCCATACTGGCTGACGATATGAAGCTCGGTAGGTGTCCGCGCCATGGCTTCTGCCAGGAAGCTGGTGTATGTGCCGATGCCGCATTCAATCGGCGGATAGGTAGAGACAAATAAAACACGCACAAAAAATACCCTTTTTCTGAGTGTAATTTAATTATTCACTATATAACGAAATGCAATTTTAAGTCAAATTACTCCCGTTTCATAAGGTGCTACACGTATTCCTCATCCTTTGATAACTTGCCAGTATCCCACTTTTAGACATACCGGCTACATAAATGGAGAACATTCCCGGTTTTACAATATATAAAAACCTGTACTCCATAAATGATATCACAACTGAAAGCTAAACGATCACCTATACAGATACCGTATTTCTTACAAAAATGCAAAAAGGACAAATCCTGTTATGGAATTTGCCCTTTCCGATTCGGCTCCGGTTGCCTATCCCGTATATATGATTGTCTATATTTAATCCGTAATGAACTTTCTTCTTGCATACCATAATTGGTTTATATAATTTGCGGCGAAACTACTTATTGGAGGTAATAAATGGGTCAAGATCGACGTCTTGAATTAAACCGAAGAATGCTTGGAGATAGACGATTTGGTAATAATAGTAATGGGCATAATGGCGCTGAAAGAAGAAATGCCTTTGATCGAAGAGGTTATAGCGAAAGAAGACAAGATAAATATACACATTCCAAAACAGATCTATTCCGAATAGCATCATAAGATATCAAATAATTGATAACCTCTTCATATCTCATAGCACGTTGATGTTCCCTGTATTCTATAATTTCATCTTTAGGGCATTATCGTATCAACATCCTTGGCACTTGATTTAGCATCTGGGAAGGGAACCCACTCAGCAAAAACACTTTGGGCGTCTTCGTCTTCCCAACTAAAATTTACTATTCTACGTTTCATCATCTTTTCAGTACAGGAAGCGGAGACATCAGGGACCGGATATTGTTCCTCTGTTTTGGGGTAAAGATTTTGGACGTCCTGGATTCAAGGGCTATCGCCGCCGCATTTTTATTGTAAAAAGAGGTGGGCTCATATTGCCAGCCAGCGGCCAGGCGACGTTCCTCTTTTATCAGGTTTCGATAGATATAAATACCGATGACGGGTCCCACAATCAGGGTCCGGGCACCAAATTCTCTGCAAAGATCCTTAAATAAGCAGTTCATTTTCTTGAACATGGGTTTTTCGTGTTGGTAGTATCGTCTCATGGCCCAGACGGCACCGGCATAAGTGGTTTTCAACGACTTTACTTCCCAGGCAAAGCGCCTTTGAATGCGCCGGTTCGGACAATTCTTATACCGCTGCCATCCAGTGAGAAGGGTCCGGGTCAACCGGGCCAGACTCGGTCCGTTGATTGTAAAATCCTGGGTGAACGCCTTCAACAGAAATTCTTGTTCAAGGCCATTTTTAATATGCCGGTGCCGGTAATTGAAGCGGTATTGGCCATGGGCATCCGCCGGTGGGAAATCGGATTCATCCAGCAGGGTTCCCTCTTTTTTATGGTGTTCATACAGCGGGGTTCCCGGGTTTGGTGTATACAGCATAAATTGGTGAAAATCCGAGTTGTGACTGAC
>QMMS01000255.1 GCA_003647375.1 Deltaproteobacteria bacterium | reverse complement strand
TTGAAACACGCAGGAATGACCCGCTATGAAGTGGAAGACCCTGGGCACTGGTTCACACAGACACAGGTGGACCGGTTTCATGATAAAATCGTTAAAAAAACTGGGGACACGGCAATATCGAGAACTGTAGGCCGTTCGGTAGCCTCAGCTGAAAGCATGGGAGCAGTAAGACAATATGGTCTAGGGCTGATGGGGCCGCTTTCTCTCTATTTAATGATCAAACAATTACATGATACAATGACAAAGGGGGCAACAACGACAGCAAAAAAGCTCGGTCCTAATAGAGTAGAAATCGTCGTCACACCTTACGCTTCTACAAATGAAAAACCTTATCAATGTGAAAACAGAAAAGGTACATTTGAATCGCTTGCAAAAGCTTTCACGGGAAAATTTGCACAGATTGAAGAACCAAAATGTTACCACAAGGGAGATGATTGTTGCCAATATATTATTGATTGGACGAGTTCACCGGCTAAATATTTCAAACGATTTCGGAATATTGTAGTAGGAATCAGCATTATTTCTGCATTAATTCTTTTTTTTACTTTGCCCATATTCCCTTGGATTATCTTTTCACTCTCATGCACTTCATTATGCGCTCTTATATCCTACAGGACGTAATTTCTTTTTAAAAAAGAACTGTCCAATACGATTGAAGTCCAGGGGAATGCAGCCAAAGAACTCGTAAAAGAAATTGATATCAGGCATAATCATGCGCTGCTGGTTCAAAAAATTGGTCAAATAACGTCAACCACCATCATGGATATTGATCAACTGACATCGAATGTCATGCATATAATTAAAACCCATTTAGATTTCGATAGAGGTTTAATATTGCTTTCTGATGAAGAGACATCACGTCTATATTACCAGTCAGGTTACAGGTACTCGGATGTTCATAGAACATACCTACTTGATTTATCGATAGAGTTAAATAAATCCCCTCAAAATGAAATCCTATTTAAAGCTTGTAATAATCAACAACCCTATTTGATCAATGATGTGAAAGAATATGAACAAAAATATTCTCTGGACGTTTCCTTTTTCGAAAAACTGGGTTCAAAGGCCTGCATTTGTATTCCCATAATATACGAAAAAAAAAGCATGGGCATACTGGCCCTCGACAATACCATATCAAAAAAGATTTTGGCTAAAAGTGATATGAGTCTGCTCATGGGAATTGCTTCTCAGATTGCTGTGGGCATCAATAATACAATCACTTTCAACAAATTGGAAGAGCACAAGAAAGAGCTGCAGAAGTCAAGAGACCAACTTGAGCAACGGGTTGAAGAAAGAACTGCGGAATTGAAGCAGGTTAATCTGGAACTCAGTTTGGAAATTGAGGAGCGCCAAAAAACTGAAACTCGCTTGAGAGCCTCCATCAAAGAGAAAGAAATCCTAATTCGGGAAGTGTATCACCGGGTCAAAAACAACCTGCAGATTATCGCCAGCCTTCTTGACATGACCAAACGGCGTGCCCAGCACCCTGAAACCGTCGATATGCTTTCCGAGGCGCATGCAAAATTATATACCATGTCCCTAATTCACACACAGTTGTACCAAAGCGACCGGGTAGATCAAATCAATATGGGCCGCAATTTGCGCGATCTGGTTGAACATCTGGAACATCTATACGGCCAAGGTATGAATGTAATTGCAAATATCGACACCGAGAGCTTTTACCTCTCAGTCACGCAGGCGGTTCCCTGTGCCCTGGCCCTCAACGAAGTTATCTCAAATGCCTTCAAATATGCTTATCCGGATGGAAAAGGAGGCAAAATTGAAATTTCACTGAAACTTTCAAAAGACGACTTTGTGTTCATCACGGTAAAAGATCAAGGTGCGGGCATTCCTGATAGTGTTGATATCGAGCATACCGATACTCTGGGGTTCAAGTTGGTGAGAAACCTGATTGTAATACAGCTCAATGGTAATCTCCAGATTCACAATCGTGGCGGCGCGGAAGTTGTAATCAAATTCAAGGCCACTTTTGAATAATTTTTCGCAGAAACTTTTATATTGATTTTTATCCATATAGCTTATACAAAAAATGATTTTAGCACTCATACAATCAGGAGAGGAGTATAGATGAGCGAAACAATAGAAAAAACAAGAAACATCGCCCTTGTGTCCCACGGCGGTGCCGGAAAAACTTCCCTATCGGAAGTAATATTGTTCAAAACCGGTGTTACCAATAGAATCGGACGCGTTGAGGATGGCAACACTGTCATGGATTTCGAGCCCGAAGAGCTTAAAAGAAATGCGAGCCTGAGCAGTGGATTCGCCCAGTATGAGTGGGACAAGCATACGGTAACGATAATTGATACACCCGGGGACCAGAACTTTTTCACAGACACCAAATTGTGTATGCAGGCTGCCGACGGAATTGCCGTGCTTGTGGATGCCGTGGACGGCGTCAAGGTTCAAACGGAACAGGCCATGGAGTTTGCCAAGGATTTCAATACCCCGTGCATGATATTTATCAATAAACTGGATCGTGAGCGGGCTGATTTCGCCAGAACACTGCTGGACATTACCGAATCTCTTGAAATTAAACCAATTACACTGCATCTGCCCATCGGTTCCGAAGAGAATTTCAAAGGCATCGTCGACCTGGTAACCATGAAAGCCTATACCTACGATGAGACCGGTCGGGCCACCGCCGGTGACATTCCCGGCGACATGCAAGACCAGGTTGAGAGTGAAAGGGAAAAGCTCATCGAGGATGTAGCGGAAGCTGATGACGAGTTGATTGAGCGTTATCTGGAAGGTGAAGAACTTTCCGACGAAGAGATTAAGAATGCCCTGAAAACCGGGGTCCTTGCACGAACATTTGCACCGGTCCTGTGTGGATCTGCAATTAAAGGCATCGGTATTGACCTGTTTATGGATATTATCAACAGCTGCATGCCTTCACCCCTTGAAGTCGCTCCTAAAGCCGGCAACAATCCGGCTGACGAAAGCGAAATCATGCGTGAACCTAACCCGGATGCACCTTTTTCCGGTTTTGTGTTTAAAACCATTGCCGACCCATATGCCGGCCGGCTTTCCATATTCAAGGTTGTCTCGGGTACCCTGGGATCGGAGGGTAATTTCTACAATACCACCAAAGAAACCAAGGAACGCTTCAACCAGTTGCTGACGTTGGCTGGAAAGGACCAGAAACCGGCAACAGAGGCGGGACCGGGCGCCATTGTAGCGGTCGCCAAGCTCAAGGAGACCACCACCGGAGACACGCTCTGTGATGACTCGGACAAGATTGTTTTTACATGCGCCGATCCCTTGCCCACGCTTATCTCCTTTGCCCTTGAGCCCAAGTCAAAAGGAGACGAAGACAAAATTTTCAGCTCCCTTTCCAAGCTTTTGGAAGAAGATACGGCGTTGAAGCTCGATCGCAATGCTGAAACAAAAGAGATCCTGCTTTCCGGTTCCGGCCAGGTCCATATCGAAGCTACCGTTGAAAAATTAAAGAGAAAGTTCAATGTCGAGGTCAATCTCCACACTCCCAAAGTGCCCTATAAGGAAACCATCAAGAAAAAAGTCCGGGTTCAGGGCAAACACAAGAAACAGTCCGGCGGGCATGGACAATACGGCGACTGCTGGATTGACATGGAACCCCTGCCCAGGGGAAGCGGCTTCGTATTCGTCGATGCCATTGTTGGCGGTGTTATCCCCAGGCAATATATACCTGCTGTGGAAAAAGGCATTGCCGAAGCATGCCCCAAAGGTGTTCTGGCTGGGTTCCCATGCATCGACTTCAGGGTTACGCTCAACGACGGATCTTTCCATGCTGTGGACTCATCGGAAATGGCGTTTAAAATTGCCGGTTCCCTGGCATTTAAAAAGGCTTCTGAAGCAGCCAACCCGATTTTGCTGGAACCTATCATGAAGGTGACCATCACCACACCCGATGAATATATGGGTGATATCATGGGTGATCTTAACGGCCGCAGGGGCCGGGTGCTGGGAATGGACAGTGCCGGTAAAAACCAGGTTATTAACGCCCAGGTGCCCATGTCGGAGTTTTTAACCTATGCGCCTGACCTGCGTTCCATGACCGGCGGTCGCGGTATGTTCACCATGGAATTTTCCCATTATGACGAGGTGCCGGTTCAAATGGCCGATAAAATCATCGAAGAACTCAAACAAGACTAATTTCGCCGGAGGCGAAATTAGATAACGCGGCTTCGCCGCTATATAACAAAAAGGCTTTTTGAAAAGTATTTCAAAAAGCCTTTTTGTTTAAGCACTTGTTGCAAGGGAAATACCCCTCCCAAAAAGCATCCCACTGGCGTGAAAATACCACCTGGTTGTTTGGTGCTGTTTTTGTGCCATATCTGCAGTCGGGAAGATGAAACCGTTTGGATTTACGGTTGCCCACATAGGTTCGGCTATTTTCAGACCATGCGTGCCATACACCCTTTCTTTGGGACATGGCGTCACGTTGTGCCTGCATAAATCGTTCTTCATATTTCAGGTTCGGCGGCTTGTACAAGTAAAATGCCAGGCCTGACCGCACCAATTGTAGATTCACAAAAGAGTTGTCCTGTAAAAACACATATCCGAGAAGCCTGCCGTAGTGGTCTCGTTTTTCCCGATCATATTCAATATGTATTTTCTTGGAATCAATGAGCTTTTTGTTGAAGGACCGTGCTGCATATCCATAAGGTTCAGCCCGGTTGTTTTCGTGATCGATTTCCGGCGCGTCAATGCCGATGTAGCGTACTTTTTCTCCATTTTTCAATATTACGGTATCACCGTCGATGATGTATTTGACAGAAACCGCATCCTGGGCGATCAGGAAAGCAGGAAAAAACAATACATTCAACACTACAAAAACGTATATGCTTTTTTGGGGTAATGACATTCGTGAATTACCGGTCATCCCAATGTCCAATCATCAATATCCAATTTCCAATAATCAAGTTGGCCGTCGGTACTTGGACTTTGATCATTGAATATTGGAAGGCCAAGTCCTGATTAAAAGTTGTCACTGTTACCTGGTTTCGGGTGTCGGGTTGCAGGTTAAGCTCCCGGCGGTCAGACAACAGACCACTGACGACAGACTACCGTCAACTCACCTTCTCACCTTCTGATGACCTGACTGGAGCTGTAAGCCCGCAATGAGCCGCAGCCGCCGCATCCAGCATCTCCGGCAGCCCACCTGCCTCTGAGGGTGCGTACCCGAGGCAGGTTTCCCACACCTCATCATCTTCCATACAGAAATAGAGGCACACATCCGGTGCAACCGCTCTGATCCATTCCGCTATTTTCTTATAGATATTCATGCGCAACGGCTTGAAATAACGCATTTTACCGTCTAACCCGGGAACGAATTCATGGTACACGATTCCGGATGCCGGAAATCGTGCCTGGATAAGTTGTTTCAAGGCCGGTATGAATCGAAATGTTCCCAGACTGATCCAGACAATGTTCTCAGGTGGTACCTGCGTAAAGAGTTGCTGAATGACTGCGTTGTAATCCGACTCGCAGCCCTCATAAATTACCATGGGATCAAAATGAAAGGCCACTGGGTAGCCCCAGTCCACACAACGACGGGCGGCTTTCAACCTTGCGGCAAGCGTCGTTGTGTACCTTTCTTCCAATTGTATCACTTTTTCCGTGTTCAGGGACCACGCCAGGATGGTTTTCCGGTTGTGGTCCAACCCTTTCAACCTATCCACAGCGACTGTTTTTGTTTTTAATTCAAGTATTGCACGTGTCTGCGAAGAAAACCGTTGTATCAGTTTCGGGGTCAAATCAGAATAATTTTCCCAGATCAGACTGTCGGTATATTCTCCAGTCCCCACCCTTGAAATACGGTCCCGCATGAAAACCTGCTCCAGTTCATTCCACATGTCTTCTTGGTTCACAAAATACTGCAGCACCGGCGGGTGGAAATACGTCTGCAGAATGCAATAAGCACAATCCATATTGCAAAACGAAGCCATGTGCAAAATCTCATAGCTGCAACAATTATATTCCCGCGTTCCGGGGCAGGCTTTGATAAAAGCGCCTTTGTTTTGACATAAGATAAGGGTCTGTTTCCCCCTGGACACCGGATCATTACCTTTAGAAACGTAGGCATAGGCTTCTTTCAGGGTGTCGACAACTCGTACGGGAGCATCAATATTGTCACATATCTCAGCAACCTGGTGGTGCTCGGCAATTTCCCTTTCCACAAATATCTTGTGTAATTTCATTTCAATGTGCCTTGCTCCCCATCATTTCAATCGAGCCATAGTGCTCATGGTGATTAGCGGCCTAGCCGCGTCGCCATTTAATTGTGCAGCAATTAAATGCTTGACACCCCTACTGCATTCTAACATATTCACCATAGTAATCTGTCTCATGTGTGGTTCATGCCCGTATACAGCAGATGGCTTTCATAACAATAGTCGTTGCCAATGGGGAGATCTTCTTATGCCTCAAAATTCCGATAAAAACAAGCGGTTGG
>QMMS01000254.1 GCA_003647375.1 Deltaproteobacteria bacterium | reverse complement strand
GAAGTCCGGTTTCAATCCACGCCCCCGCATAGGGGGCGACCCAGAGCTTTCTTGTGATGGTGCCGATGGTATTTATGTTTCAATCCACGCCCCCGCATAGGGGGCGACTGTTACTGTCTAACACTTTGTTTTTTAATCAAATATTTCCAGCCTAACGCGAACACTTGAAATAATGACACTAAAGCGCTTAAAGAAAAACATACAGCTCTTTCTTTCCATATTAATATCAGATGGATAGCCCAATACGCGAATCTGCCGGGAAAAGCATGTAAACTTGGGGTTCGCATGTTTTCAAACAATTAGTGGTCCTTCCTGGTCAACACTCTCTTTAGCGCCCACATGTTCAATGCGTTTTTGCCAATTGGCTCCAAGAAAATAGAATCGCAGGCTGTCGGTTTCCATCTTGATATGATCAATCAGGCCTTGTCTAAATACTGCCCATTGAGCCGGATCAACGATGCATTCAAATACCGAGTACTGCACACGTTGGCCATAATTTTTACATATTTTAGCCACCCGCCGCAGGCGACCGGGCCCTCCCTCATCAACCGTGGATACATCGTAGCTGACCAACACCATCATGGTTCTTACCTCCAGACAAAAGGTGGGTAGGCATCCAGATCACCGCGCAAATATCTAGCTAACAATAGAGCCTGAGTGAAAAATATCAGTCCAACTGTAACCTTTTTCTCCAAAAACGGATGCATGATTTCATCCTGCTTGCGTTTCTGATAAGCCACCAATACCTTTTTACGCAGATCATCGCTCATCCTCACTGCACCGGTTTCCTGTATGTCAAAATCTTTCCTTGAAACCTGCCCCCTGTTGATCAGCGAAAGCACCAGGCGGTCGGCGATGACGGATCTAAATTCCTCCATCATATCGAGCGCCAGTCCAGGTCGTCCCGGACGGTCCCGGTGCAGATATCCTACAGCCGAATCCAGCCCAACCGATTCCAAGGCGGAACGAACATCGTGGAGTACCAGGGTATAGAAAAACGACAGCAGGCAGTTGACCGGATCCAACGGCGGCCTCCGGTTTCGCCCATTGAACCGGAACCCTTTACTTTTATTCACGATGAGATGGTCAAACACCCCAAAATAAACTCGCGCTGCATCCCCTTCCACTCCCCGCAGGGAATCCAGTTGCATAGTGGGCTTGATACTTTTAAGCAGGGCTGAAATGTGGTCCGAAGCGCTATTGATATCGGATGCATTCACCTTTCCGCCGTGATCCCGCACGGTCCGTTGCAGGACGGTACGGCTGTTGGCCAGCTTGCCGGTCAAAACGGAATAAGCGATTTGAGCCGATATCTCTTCACTGTCCGCCTGCCGATACTGTTCCCGACGCAACAGCACATTGCCGGATACCGGTCCCTGGACCCGGGCCAGAAAACGGCCGTAATTTGTCAAAAAGCTTATCGCCACGTCCCGCTCCGCACAAAAGCCCATTAGATAAGGGCTGCACAGTACACGCCCGAAGCAGATAATGCCGTCCAGGGTGTGGATGGGAAGTTGAAGTTTTTTTTCGCCTTCCACAGATATGATGACGGTTTCACCCTCCTTGTTCAGGTACGCGCCCTGGGTGGTGACGAACAACGTGTTGAGGTGTTTTTTCATTGTTCCTCTCGGATAGCATCAAGATATTTAAGTACTGACTTTTTCCCGTCCAGTTTTTCAGGCAGACAATATGACAAGAAGGAGCAGTTCGGACAGCGCTTATCAAATACCGGCTTGGGTGTAGCCCGTGCATTAAACAGCGCGTGGAAATTTTTCGCCATCTGCTCAGTCTCTGCGCGCAAATTATCGTCAAAATTCACATCCTGTCTTCGCCTGGTTTTTCCGTAAAACATGGCTCCAGCGTCGATGGGATTACCGAGCATCTCTTCGAGACAAAGGGCCTGGGCACAAAGCTGAATTTTGTCGCAATTATCCTTCTTGGGTCTTCCGCGTTTGTATTCCACAGGAAAAGGCCTCCAGATGTCTTTTCCTTCAGGCGATGTTTCCCGATGAAATTCGACAACATCCGCTTTGCCAATCAACCCCAGGCATAGCGAGCGCATGGACACGGCAAAGGTGATGCGCACATCCCGGCGCAATTCACTTTTCCCTGAATCCACCCGGTCGTGCATAATTCGCCCTTCAGCCGTAAAACGGTTTTCCAGCCACACCTGTTCCACATGAATCAGGGCGCACTGCCGCTCGCAAAAATGGATGTGCTGTAAGCCGGACAAAGGCAGGAGTTGGTCTTCGGTATACATTATTTTCTGACAACCTCCCAAGTAGCACCGCGGCCTCGGCCGGTACTATTTACCGTGCCTTCTTTTTTCATCGTCATAAGTATCTTTTTAATCATGGCTACACTAACCTCAGGAATTTGAACGGCAATTTCTGAAAGTGAAAAAGATCCAACCTGCTCATTGATAACTCGACGCACCAAGTCACCTTTGGGAGCCGATGAGGTTTTACCTTCAAACTTTTTGTCAAGCTCTCCATAGGCATTCCGCAAGACTGATAGAAAGAAATTCCACCAGGGCGTTATTTCGTTTTTACCAGGGTGCCACCCCTTGGAGCACTGTGCCAATACTTTGTTATATTCCTCCTTGCGTTCTTCAACAATCCTTTCCAGACTGATGAAGCGACAGACGGTATAATTTTCCTGGGTCAGTAAAAATGAAGTCACCAGGCGAGAAACCCTGCCATTGCCATCTCGAAAGGGGTGAATACAAAGCAGATCGAAGATACAAGTAGCAATAGTCAACAGGGTGGGAATCTGTTCATTCTCGCGAGTATGCTTGTATGCGGCGCTCAATGACTTCATGGCATCCGGTGTTTCCGCAGCCGATGTTGGCACACAACATACACGGCGCTCATTGTTGGGCAAAATCTCTATGATTTCATTGTTTTTTGATTTCCAGCGGCCTGCATCGCCGGTCATACCGCCTTGAGCCAGTGCATGAAGTTTCAGAACAACTTCAGGGATGAACACCACTTGCCGTTTTCGGGTAAAAATCCAATCCAATGCCTTGCGATAGCCAGCCAGTTCTTCTTCAGAACGATCTATTGGTCGTGCCTTGCCCAGAACCACAGGGCGTAAGCGGTCGGCTGCAATCGATACTCCCTCAATGCGGTTTGAAGATTCCACGCTTTGCACCACGGCCTGTTCCCGTAGTGTCTGTAAGATTTCAGGACGTTGTTGCATCCACAATTCTTGTTTTCCGCGTGCTTGCATGCATTCACCGAGCAGCCATGCCGTGGCCACCGGCAAATCAAATGATTCAATTCTATCTATAGTAAATATATTCATAACAATAGCTTAACACATACAGTATCCAATTAATAGCTAATTAATTGAGCACAGTATCCAATTCCTCTTTTTCTTCTACACTTGGATAAAGATCCTGACCATCGAAAGTCTGCTGCATCGCACCTATAATTTCGGCAAGACCATCGCTCTGTTCATTACCAAAGATATCCGTAGCATCTGCCGCACCTCACCCATCCCTTTTTCGGCAAGACGCCTCTGATTCAAAGTATAACCACGTACCAGATGATCCTTTAAGACTGAGGTTGCCCAGATGCGAAACTGGGTGCCGCGCCGGGCATTTCACCCGATAGCCAACAGAGATAATGACATTGAGGTTGTAAAAGGCGACAGGTTTATCTGAATTTGCAATATGCATTTTTTGCATATTGCTTTTACGCGGCAACCCTCCCTCTTTAAAAACATTGTTTACATGTCTGGATATTACCGACTGATCTCTCTGAAAAAGCTTGACCATCTGCGCCTGGGTCAGCCAGACAGTTTCATGCTTAAGTCGCACATCAACCGCCGCCTGCCCATCATCAGACTGGTATAGAATTAATTCACCTCGCTCAAAGGTTATTCATTTACTCCTTCCGGGGAGTGATCATCCTCATCAAGAACGCTTTTCTTGTCATCTTTCCGCCGAACCCGGTTTGACTCTTTCTTGGCATTCGCTTTCCTGCCCCGGTATGCTCCTTTGCCCTTTTTGGCGCCAGCATGTTCTGTTTTCTTTGCCTGGTTTGCCATGGTAGTACCCTTTAGATTCGCTACAGCGGGTGTGTGCAATTGGTCACGCAGTGCGTGGCCAATTTTCCCGACCTAAAGATTCATTCGGTATACATGTTGTCCTAGCCTGTGCTACTTGCGTTTCCGCAAGGGGTGCCCGACTGGAAGTCTATCCAAAAGTTCTTGTTGAAAATTCTCGGCATTTTTGCCTGTTTCATATTGCTGCCGCGTTTTTTCGTTTAGATGGCGCTGGCCCTTGATATCTGAATTTTGCAGATGATCCGCCCATCCCCGCAATTGCCGGGAACAACTCTCGGCTATTGATTTCAAATCTGAAATTTGAGATTTGAGATTGATGAATCCCTGCCGGCGCTCTATGAAACAAAGCATGGAACGGACTTCGCCGGCAGAACCTCGGGCAATATAAATAAACATCAGCAGCTCATTTGTGGTTCCACGTTCGAAACCTTCCGCGACGTTGTTCGATACGGAAAGCGCCGCCCGCTCTATTTGATCCCGCAGGCTGTAACTTAATACTTTTTTGTGCTTTTCAGTAAAGTCGTAAATGCCATCCGCCAGTCGGATCGCCTCCTGCCAGACAGGGAGGTCTTCAAAACGAGAATAAGTCATGATCAAGCATCCATTTCGAATCGTTTTGCACTATTTTATAAATCAGATCAATTGCTTTGGCGTGGCCAGCAAATTCCTCATCATCTTTCATCGATTTCCAACAATGGTCCGATTTTCTTCTAAAACAAAGACCGCCTTGTTAAGAGACAGAACATTACCTTCAATAGCCGTAGAGGTGTGGGTCCACAAGTTCCGAAGCTGGATGAGCAAGGCCTTATGGAGATCATCATCAAGACTGTTGAGAAACAGGAGCTCTATAGCTTTTCTAACAAGGTTACATGATTTGGTACATTGTTCTTATCAATAATCACCTCATAATCGTTAAATGCGCGAGTTGGACGGGATTCATCTTTCTTTTTCACATTAATCAGATCAAAGAGCTTCTGTGCCGGAGCGTTGCCGAGTTCGCCGTCATGTCTAAATACAATCAGCTTTTGAGCGGCCATTTCACCCCGGGCGGCGGAACGGTCATGATCGAACATGTTTATCAGAGCATTCCAGAACAACTCCAGATCTTTTTCTGAAAACCCGGTTTGCTTTGCCAAAGGCGCAGATATGAAACCATGTACTCTGTAAAGTCCATAAGGAACGATTGCTTTTCTTGCACCAAGTCCTTTATCATCTGGCTTATCGACTGTAACTGCAGCCGTTCTGAACATTGCCACATCCAAACCGACAATTGGGTCTATACTTCGAGCAAAACATAGTTGAACAGGCCCACGAACTTGACCACAGGTTTTATCACCAGTTGACATCACAGCTCCAAATGTACGTACGTCAAAAAAATTCTTACACATCCATTTTTTCGCAACCATTTCCTTGCTATCAACAAACAATTCTTTGAGCTTTGCCTTAGATGCACCTGAAATATTTTTGAGCTTTCCAACGGCTTTTTTCACCTTAGTTAAATCAGTGCTAAGTTGGAGATAGATACCTTTATTTTCAAATCCAATACCTTGAGGGAATTCTTGATAATTGCTAAGTTCTTCCCGCAAATCCAAAGGAACATGAACAAATAATTTCTCGTCGTCCAGTGCCTTATGGGCTCGTTTGTGATGCTCTGAAAGAAATGCTCCTTCACGAACATGGATTTCGTATGGAGAAACATTTTCCTTTGCCAAATCAACATAATTCCGAACCTTGCGCTTCAGGCAGACATCGGTGGTGATTCCATGTCCGGTCTCGGGATCGATTCGAGGCATATTGCCACCATCGGGGTCCCCGTTTGGGTTGCCATTGATTACGTCAAACAGAAGAACAAATTCGTAGCGGTTTTTGATTGATTCACCCATTATTTTCCTCCTCTGATTTTTTGTAATTTCTTTTTGGCGGCAGCCTCTTTAATTTCACGATCTATTGCATTTTTCTGCTGATAGTAGGCAATAGCGAACAAACCCCGATCTTGCAGATTCAGGTACACAGGAAAGGAATCTATATGCTCTATAATTTTCGCAATACGCCGGTCCGCGATATATCCATATTCGGATTTTTCAATGTGGTGCTGCGACAAACAAATTAGACGAGGGAAAACACCGGCGGGTGTAGCAGATGCCGCACTGAAGAAACGAACTTTTATAGTTGCTTTAACCTTGCCCAATGCGTCCAGTTGTACCTTTTCAAGTACGGCGAACAGCCGTCCTAGCAGATAAGCAACCTCTCGCCTTTCTGTGTTTAAAGCCATCGGAACCTCCTTTTTGTGATTTCGTTGTAAAATTGCTTTCAAAATTGAAGCTCGCAGATAACTGACCCGGTGATCAGCCCGGATACGCCCCAGAACACCATGACAAAGATTCCGCG
>QMMS01000253.1 GCA_003647375.1 Deltaproteobacteria bacterium | reverse complement strand
ATCTATATTCCTTTAAGCGTCATGATCTAACGGAATATCTGAACAAGTGGCTGCCTCTGGCGGACCAATGCTTTGATGCGGCGATTCAATGCGCACCAAAAAATGAATACCTGCTGTTCAATATCGGCAGATACTGGGTCTGGCGTTCCCAGTTGCTGCCAAAAAAAGTTTTACCGGTGTTAAGGGATGATCAACAGCTGTTTCAGGACGATGGAATTGAAAAATTTCAAGACCTGCTTCAGCGATATCTTGTCTTGAACCCCGACGCCTGGAAAGACGCATTCGAAAGTGTGTGGGAGAGTTATCCACAGGATCGTGTTGTTTTCGGCATTGTCCCGCCGGAAAACAATGAACTTAAAAGCCTTGTGATGCAGGAAATGGCGAAAAGGGTGAAATAAGTAATGAATTTCTTGGTGGAAATGTAGGATGTTGGATAGAAATATTTAATAGTAAACTAAAAACAACTCTTGACACAATTCTTACCAATTGGTAGCAATCATTTACATAGATAGTTTGTGCAAAAAAGGCTTTCATGTATCGAAGCCGAACAGAGGAGAACAGTATGAATAGACTAAAAAGGCAACTATCTTTATGGACATGCTGTACATTGTTGGTACTTCCTTTTATCATGACCAGCCCCTCATATGCACAGTGCACCATGACCTCCGAACAACTCGATAAAGTAGTGGCTTCATGTGGTTCAGGCGACCTGGATTGCTTTGTGTCGCTTGCAAAAGACAACATGCCCTGCGCCGCCAACATTGCCTGGTATTTCATGATCATGAACGCACCAGACGATCCGAATGCTGTCCTAAAAAGATTTCTGTCTGCAGTTCCGTACTCTTACACTTTGGAAAAAAACCTAAAGGATGCCGTCCACTGGGCTGATATAGCGAACCGGAACGAGCAGAAAGCAGGATCCGAGACATCTGCAAACGAATATCCTTACGGGCAATAAATCCACAGCGTTTTATAATGAAAATAGCTGACTATCGGAGTATTGATCGATATGAGAGTGGAGGGAAAATGAGCATACAAGCAGCAAATAGTCACCCGGTAAAAGTCTGTATTTTACTGTCAGTTTTCCTGATGCTTGCGTGGACTACCTCGGCATGTGCGCAGGACCACCTTCGTTTCGGGACCATTGGACTTGAATATGGCGGTGAATTCAATGACAATATTTTTTCTGATTCAGACAATGAAAATAGCGATTATATTCACCACATCATCCCCAGTATAAAACTAGCCTTTCCCGGCTCAAACCCGGGTAACTACATGAAAGCCAATTACCATGTCGACATCGCTCGATACGACGATTATTCAGATACGGATTACGAAGATCACAGATTTTTCGCCGGTTTCGGATACCGCTCCCCTGCCGGTATTTATGTAATGGCAGACGATTCATATCAACATACTGCCGATCCTTACGGATCTGAAAGCACTTACAACGAAGGCGTTCAAACAGAGCGCTGGAACAATACGTTCGATATAACTGCCGGCTACGATTTTGCCGATACCTACACGGTGGAAGCTTATACTCACTACTTCGTTGAGCGATACAATAAAACGCTTGATGAATACCAGGACAGGGAACGAATCACGGTTGGCGGCTTGGCCCTTTATCGGTTCAACAAATTGCAAGTCCTGGGCGAACTTCGTGGGGTTGCCGTGGATTTTAATGAACAGGAAGACGGCACCGAAGGATGGGACGACGACAACTCCCAGAATCATACCATGACCGAAGCCCTCTTCGGTTTTCGGTTTCAACCTGGCGGGAAAATTGTCGGGAACGCCAAAATTGGTTACCAAACAGTGTCATTTGACAACAATGAAGATAAAAATGGAAACAAATACGACGATGACTCCAAGATGATTGTTGAAGCAGACGTGAATTATTTTTTCAGCGATCGGACATCCTTCAATGTTTTTGGCGGAAGAAGGCGGAACATGTCTGTAACTGCAGGTGATGCCGATGATGTTTCCAGTTCTTACATGTATACCTACGGAGGCCTTGGAATTACCCAAAAAATGATGAACAGATTTTCCTTGAATGTTGAATATGAGAGAAATGCCGAAGACTATCTGGATGTCAGCTCGGGTGATGACGACAAATTGCTGATAACAAATATCCTGCGAGGTGGTTTTGACTATGATATAAACGATTGGCTGGACGCGGGATTGACTTTTTCGTATAAAGACAAGAAATCAGACACCAATCAATACGAAGATGATGAATATACCGTCACGCGGTATGGATTCTATATTGAATTGACATATTAAACCGATAATGCCGGACATAATTTTTGCGCCTAAAAAGGGGAGGTCAGTTACTCCCCTTTTTCATGTTAGCCCGAACATTTCATGAAACTTGACGAGGAATTCTTTTTTCGCCTTTATATGTCAGCAAATAGCCTTGACATTGCACGTTAATCAGAATGGTACGGTTCGTCATAAAGGAATGACTGGCTATTTGACTCGTCAAATTTCACCCTTCGGGCTTTCCTGATCGGCCCTGGCACTGCGTTATTCAGCCTTCGCAGTAAATGACTACGACTTCAGGCTGAAATGCCTTGCGCCAGAATCGATCAGGTTTGTGAATTATCCGGGTTTAATTGTCATTTAATTAAGATGTGGAGATAATATGAGAAACGTGTTTCTACTGATATGCCTTTTATCACTTTGCACCATGATGGCGGCCTGCAGCACGGGCGGTAGTGTGGTCCGTGTGATCAATGTGGCGGAAGAAGAGGAGATTGAGGGGCTTGACCCGGTGGAGCTTGATCGGCTTGCCAAGATCAAAGCGGCGGAACAAAACAAATCCAACGGTCTCGGCCTGAACCACATTATCAAGAGTACGCCTTCCTATAATATTGTCGAATACCTGTCACTCAGACCCGACGCCAACAATCCTGCCGCAAAAGATTACACTGTCGGGGGGTATGATGTCCTCGATATTACGGTCTATGAAGAGCTGGATCTTTCCCGCCAGGGTGTCCGTGTCAGCGCCGACGGGTATATTTCCTTCCCGCTGATTAACCGTGTGGCGGTGGGCGGGCTTACCACTTCGGACATTGAAATTATTATATCCAACCGTCTGGCAGAGGGACAATTTATGCTCGATGCACACGTTTCCGTGACGGTGAGCGACTACCGGAGCAAGCAGTTCATGGCTCTCGGTCCGGTCAAAATGCCGGGTTCCTACCCGCTGAAAGCACAGGAGCGGGTTCTGGATGCCATATCAAGGGCCGGTGGCATCATGGCCGATCAGGCCGGCAGTGAAGTGATGATCATTCGGACCGAAAACCCCAACACGGCCAATGAACACAAGCTGGTTGTGCGCATCAATTTGCAGGCACTCCTGGATCAAGGCGACCAGATGTCCAACCTCCTTTTGGAGGACAGGGATTTGCTCTACATTTCCAGAGCAGAGCGTTTCTACATCATAGGTCAGGTACAGCAACCGGGATCGTTTCTCTATCTCGATAAAAATATTACCCTGGTTGAAGCCATCAGTATGGCCGGGGGATTTACCAATATTGCCGCACGCAATCGCACACGAATCGTGCGTGTGGAAAACGGGATGGAAAAGATCATCGAAGTGAAAGTGGATGCCATCACCAAGGCCGGCAAAAAAGGCCAGGATGTGCGCATCCGCCCGGGAGATGTGATTATCGTACCGGAATCCTTCTTTTAACCAAAATTCGCTGGCGAATTTTGTTTAAGTAGAGAGTAGGAAGTAGGGAGTAGGAAGTAGGGAGTAGGGAGTAGGGAGTAAGGAGTAAGGAGTAAGGAGTAGGGAGTGGCTTAGTAATCAGTATGCGGGAGGAAGTTTAATCAGTGCGGGAGCACTGAGACGAAAAAGTTTTCGGAGAAAAATTTTTTATGGAAGACGAGTACAGAGAAGAAACCATCGACCTGAGGGATTACCTGCGCGTACTGCGAAAAAGGCGCTGGGTCATTATTTCCATCTTCATGGTGATCGTTCTGGGTGTGGCGGTGCACACATTCACCGCCACACCCATCTACGAGGCCTCATCCCGCATTGTCATTGAAAAAGAGAACCCCAACCTGGTCTCCATTCAGGAGGTTATGGCTGTGGACTCCACTGGTACGGATTATTACCAGACCCAGTACAAGATTATCGAGAGCCGGGTGGTGGCGCGTGATGTCATCGAGCGACTCGACCTGGCCAACAGTCCCGAGTTTCTGCCCCCGCCTGAAGACTCCGTGGTGGCCCAGGTCAAAGGATGGGTCAACGGTTTGTTGACAGGCAGCATTGAATGGTTCCGGTCTTTGATTAACACAGGGGAAATCGGTCCGGTCCATGATGCCTCACCGGGTGACGGAGCGGCGCAGGATAGTGAGCTGGTCACTGATTTCCTGCAGCGTGTGGAGGTCAGCCCCATCAGGAACAGCCGTCTGGTGGATATCCGTCTGGAGGCCAAGGATCCGGTCATGGCCGCCAGGATGGCAAACGATCTGGTCAGGGCCTACATCAATCAGAACCTGGAAATTAAACTCAGCGCTACAAAAGATGCGGTTCAGTGGCTGAGTGACCGGATATCCGAAGAACGGGCCAAGGTGGAGCAGGTGGAAAACGACCTCCTGCGATACAAGGAGAAGCACCAGATCATCACCGATTTTTCCAATGACGCCGAACTCATTACGGCCCAGAAGCTGGCCACCCTCAATCAGCAGGTCGTGGAAGCCGAGTCCAAGCGGGTAGAGACCGAAACCCGCTACCAGCAAGCTCTGGCACTCGATGATACACCGGACATGCTCGATTCCATACCCGAGGTTCTTGCCAACGACCTGGTCAAGGAAATCAAACGCATGGAGGTGGCCCTCTACAACCGGATGTCGGAGCTTTCTAAAAAGTACGGCAAAAATCATCCCCAGATGGTGGCCATCAACTCGGAACTTGTAGACTTGAAAAAACGCAAAGCCCTGGAATCCCGACGGGTAGTCAATTCGCTTAAAAACGAATATCAACTCAGCGTTGCCAAGGAAGAATCCCTGAAAAAGGCTTTGGCTCGGCAGAAAAAAGAATCCCTGGCACTCAATAAAAAAGCCGTTCAGTTCGGCGTTCTCAAGCGGCAGGCGGAAAGTTCCCGCCAGATGTACGATCTCCTCATCAAGCGCTTCAAGGAGACCTCCCTGACCGAAGAAATGAAAACCGGTAATATCCGAATTATCGATCAAGCCGAGGTTCCCGTGTATCCGGTGAAGCCCCGTAAAAAGCTGAATATTCTTCTGGCTGTGATGGTGGGGCTTTTCCTCGGTATCGGCATTGCGTTCTTGCTGGAATACATGGACAACACCATCAAACTGCCGGAAGATGTCACAGATTTTCTTAAGGTCCCATATCTGGGCCCGGTGCCGGCATTTACCATGAACGGTGCTTTGGACGACATTCCAGCGGAGTTGATTTCCGTCCACTCCCCGAAGTCAACCGCCAGCGAAGCCTACCGTGGTTTGCGAACCAGTATCTTGTTATCGTCCGCCGACAAGAAACCGCGCGTCATCATGATTACCAGTGCCGGCCCCCTGGAAGGGAAAACCCTGACAGCCTCTAATATAGCCGTCATCATGGCACGCTCGCATCAATCGGTTTTACTGATCGACGGCGATATGCGGCGACCAAGAGTTCACAAGGTATTTCAAGTTGCTCACAAGAAGGGATTGTCAGGTATCCTTGTGGGAACGGACAAGGCGGCCGATACGATTGTCAAGACCCCGGTAAAGGGGTTATACCTCTTGCCCGTCGGCCCCATTCCCCCCAATCCGTCCGAACTCATCGGTTCAAAGACTATGGGAAGATTCATTTCCAGCCTGAAAGAAAAATTCGAAATCATCATCATCGACACACCGCCCTTGACGGCCGTGACCGATGCCCTGGTACTATCCCAATTTGTCGATGGTGTCATGCTGGTAACGCGCACGGGTACCACACCGCGTCAGGTCATCAAGACCGGCCTGGAACAGTTGCAGGCGGCCAAGGCAAATATTCTCGGTGTGGTATTGAACGGTGTCAACACCGGCAAAGACAGCTACTATTATTCCCAGTACTACTACAGCTACTACGGTGAAGACCGCGACAGGAAGAAAAAGCGTGGAAAGACCAAGAAACAAAAGGGAAGTTATGCTTAGGACAGTAATAAGTAGGGAGTATGCAGTAGGGAGAAAAAAGGAGTAGGAGTACGGGGTAGGAAGTAAGGAGTAAGGAGTAGGGAGATCGTTAAGAAGGTATAGGAAAGAATATTGTCCGCCAGGGCATGATGGTTTTCCTGATCGACCAGAAATCGGAGATCAGATATCGGAGATCGGAGATCAGATATCAGAGATCAAAAACCAGTAGTCAGATGGCGCTCAGCTACCGACCTCCGATCTCTGAAATGTCCTTCGCGCCCTTGTTTACCCCGTGAAATTCTGCGAAGCAGACCCTAAAAGGGATTTCACTGGGGTGATCCATTTTTTTTAACCCCTAT
>QMMS01000252.1 GCA_003647375.1 Deltaproteobacteria bacterium | reverse complement strand
GAATTCTAAGGATGGTGTTTTTTTTGCCATGTTGTTTACCCTTGCGGGAAAGCCGGAGAACTTCAGATCCTACGTTGCTGAGGGTTCGAAGTAAAAAACTACGACTTCACCCTCAGGCGCCTTGACTCTGAAGCCCTCCGGCTTTTGCAACGATAGGGTGAGTTCGCTCCGCGATTCCATTTGGCGCGGCTTTGCCGCTTTATTTGAGTTCAACCTGAATTGAGCGATTTTTCCCGAAGAGATGTGCCGAGATCTTGATGGAGGAGGGTTCGCAAAAAACGTTGGCATACCAGTGGATCTGTCGAGGCTTTTTACGAACCCTTGATCCGCAAGAGATCGGTGCAGATCGAGATGAAAATCGCTCAATTCAGGTTCAATACTGTTAACTCAATGATGTAGCGCAGAGCTTTAGCTCTGCTTGCACGACATTTTTGCAGGTCTAAAGACCTGCGCTACATTACATGAAACTACGTACTGCTTTAAGTTAATGACATGGGCTTTAAGCTATCAAACAGGGAGTCAATTAAATGCAGAAAACAATGAAATTGATATATGTCATCATGGTCCTGTCCATTGCCATGGCTGCTTCACCGGCATTTGCAAGATCTTACCGTTTTGAGATGTACGCCAATAGTAGTGATGTTATCCTGGGTCTCGAATCGGAAGCGCCGATAGAGGAGGCCGTTCTCAATATCGGTGGCGGCTTCATCTTCAGCGGTGAGGACTACACCATCGGCGACCTACATTTTGCCCTGAAAAGTGAGGCCTTTATGCCTGCCATGACCCTTGGCCTGGGCTTAAAAGGTGTTTTGGGAACAGCAGAGGATGGTAATGATGATTATGATCTGGCAGGCCTGGGATTTGTTGTTCTAGGCGAATATGACTTCAGAAAAGTTTATTATAACTTCCCTCTCGTCGTGCAGAGCGATATCGCTTTCGCGCCCAACCCCATGACATCAGGGGATACGGATGACTACACCGAGTTCAATCTGCGTTTAAAAGGATATATCGTTCAATCGGCGGCTCTTATTCTGGGCTATAAGAAAATTGTCGTCAATTTCGACAAAGGTTCCGATGATTACAAGCTCTCCGATAATATGATCTATTTTGGTTTTGAATTTGCTTTCTAGTGTCTTGAGCGAGATGTTTATTGCAATTCAGTCCAATCCTATTACCAAAACACCTCATTGCTGTATCTTATTTACAGGGCATAATAGAGCGAAAAGGGTGATTCGATGGCGATTTGCGCTGTTTGAGTCGCTTAGGGCTGCTTTCATCAGCGCATAACAATAATAATCCAATATGTAAACACGCCCATGTGACAGCCATACATATTTAACCATATGGCAAGCGCTGATGTTAGGAGCCCTTGCGGCGAGTTCGCACAGCGCCAGCGAATTATTCATTTCGCGTTCGCTGAATCTATAAAGTTGCGTTAAAGTTTAAATCAACCCTGCCACCCTGTCGGCGATACTTGATATTGCCTTTGCCGCCTCTGAATCTGCATATTTCTCCAGGATTGAACAGCCATCATCGCCGCAGGTCACAACTCTCGGATCCATGGGAATTCTCCCCAGAAAGGGTATGCTGGCTGCCGCCGCCGTTCTTTCTCCACCACCTGAACCGAAAATATCCACCTTCTCACCGCAATGCGGGCATACGAAGCCACTCATGTTTTCGATCATCCCGAAAATCTCCATTTTCACTGTCTTGCAGAAACTGATCGATTTGCGAACATCTGCCAGCGACACCTCCTGGGGTGTCGTCACAATGATGGCCTTGGCATCTTGGATGGTCTGGGCGACGGTAAGGGGCTCATCGCCGGTACCCGGCGGTGAATCGATGATCAAAAAATCAAGGTCACCCCATTCCACTTCACCGATAAACTGTTTGATGGCTGAATACTTGATGGGCCCTCGCCATATAATAGCATCATCCTTGCTCATGGTCAGTGATTCAATGGAAATTACTTTTAGATTTTCCATCCGCCGCATGGGTTCAAGCTTTTTGTTGCCGCTCAATTCGAGCATCCCTTTGAGTCCCAGCATCCTGGGAACATCGGGCCCATGCAGATCGACATCCATGATACCGACCTGGAAGCCTTTGCCGGCCAATGCCATGGCCAGGTTGACCGACGTGCTGGTTTTACCGACGCCGCCCTTGCCGCTCATGACGATGAGTTTGTGCTTGATTTTCTGCAATGCTTTATCTACGGCGGCATCCTGTTCTGCCTGTGGATCTTTTTTCTGGTTTGCCGCGTTCATGTTTTCATGTATCTGGGTCATGGTGACTTTCTCCTTTTTGTCTTGGAAAATTATTTTTTCTTTTGGGGCGTTCGATAATGATCAATACTCCGGCATGACGGACAGTGATCCGGTCGCCCTGTGCCAAAGGGTTCTTGCCATTTATGATGACAAGTCCGGCACTGAAATCGACGGACGTCTTCCATCATTTTATAGGATCCTCCTTCCACCCGGACGGCCTTGCCGTTGATGATGGCATCGGCAATGGTTTTTCTGGCACACTGGACAATTCTTCCGAAAGTTGCCCTGGAAACACCCATTTGACTGCCGGCCGATTCATGGGACATGTCTTCCAGATCAGCCAGCCGAATCGACTCCCGTTCATCAATAGTAAGACAGACCTCTTCCAAATCAAGTACCGGAATACCCCGTGGTTTAAAGTAGTTGATTTTGGGATTAAATCCAACCAATCGATCCTTTTTGGGTCTTACCATCACACCTCCATTATAAGCAAATGCTCATTATAATCGTTTTTTTTCAGAATGCAAATAAAATCGCTGCGCGATTTTATCAAACGCGGCTTCGCCGCTATTTACGTTCCATAGGAACACCCTGTGATCATCGATGATTATCCCTGCCGCAGCCTATAACCTCCCTCATACTATCAGCGTCTATCAGCCTACAGTCTAAAAAGCTATCAACCTAGTAAATAGTTGAGCCCATCTCGCAGGAACATCACCCCGAATCCAATCAGAACCAATCCCAATATCCTGATGATAATCTTATAATGGTGATTTCTCAACAAGTTTCGGGATCTCCCGGAAACAATTGCCATCACAATTTTTGATCCAACCAGCAGCACATAAAATGACAAAATAAAGACGGCAGCGGAAACAAGAGACGTGCTGGATGCCTTCAAAACAAGGGGGCCGCCGATGGATACCCAAAACATATAAGGGTTTGGATTCAGAAAATTGACCATCAGGCCCCTTTTAAGAGATTTGGGATCGGCATCTTCTTCTTCGAGGCCTTCACCCTTGAATCGGAGACCGCTGATGCCAAGATAAAACAGATAGATACCCCCGAACATGGATATCACGCCCAAGGCAGGTGCCATGTCTGAAAAAACGGATAGAAATAGTAGGCATGCGATGACAATGGGCGTATCCGTCAACAGCGGGGCCAGCGCCACCTTGACACCCTCCCGGACACCATGCCTGAGGGTTTGCGAGATGACAAGGGTGAGCATGGGACCTGGCGACAATCCAGCGCTCAAGCCCAGGATCATTCCAGAAATTGCTAAAGACTTCATTCTTCGATACCTTGGTTCATGCTGCCCTGAACATATCCTAATAGATCGACAGTAATATCGGAAAAAAATCGCTCAGTTCAGATTGAAATAAATGTTTACAAAAGGGACTTGATAATTTATAGTTTTCAACAGTTCAAGAAATTCTTATACGCCAAATTCATTGTATTTTAAAGGGGTTTTTCATGGGAAAAAATAGCTTGATCAAGTCCACCACCAAAAAGAAACCTGCCATCAAAAAAAAAGATAACACCAAACAGGCCCAAAAGGTCTCTGCCAAGGCAAAAAAAACGGCCAGTCCAAAATTAGATGTCAAGCCCAAGAAAAAAGTGGTTAAGGCCAAAGAACCTGCCAGGAAAAAGCCGGCCGTAAAGGCAAAAACGACCACGACTGATATAAAGAAAGCGGCCCCAAAAGCCACAGCCCAGGCTCCGGCCCAACAGCCGTCCAAGGCCCACATTGAGAAGAAACCCTTGCCAAAGGAAGAGACACCCTATCCGCACACACCGGTTTCAACCGATCACATGCCACCATCTGAAACAAAACCGACCGATCCTGCTGAAAAGATATTGTATTACGGCCTGGCTGGATTTGTCCTTCTGGTACTGATGGTGGTCATTGCCAGCTGGATGAACACACGTCACTATTATGTCAAGTCCAACGAAGGCGCCATGGATATCCGGCAGGGCAAATTTGCGCCCAAAGGTACCAAACACCTCATCAGCTTTCCCGGTTTGCAACTGGCAGAACCCATCAAAGACACCTACACCGCCAAGGAAGTCTTTCCCATTATCTACCAGTACTATCTCGACAAGGCAGATATGCTCCTTGATGGTCCCGGCATGCCCGATTTTGACGGCGTAAAAGAATATCTCAACAAGTCCCTGACTTATGCAACCACCCGGGTGATGAAAATGGTCATCAAAAGCCGTCTCGACGCCATTAACCTCATGGTGCTGCTGTACAAGGCCGATGTTGCCGCTGGTAAAAACAGCCTGGAGGACCTGAAAACTGCCAGGAACTATCTCAAGGAGGCCCTTACCTATCAGGTGGATGAACTGGAATCGGCGCGGATCAAACAAAAGGCCGAAACTGTCAGAAAAAAAATGGAAGATCTAAAGGCTACCACCGCCAAAGCAGCCGAGGGTGAGGACAACAAAGAACAACGGCCGTAATCGTGCGTCCTACCGATTTCGTTTTCACCCATTATAGGAAGAACACCTGATAACGAACAACAAGGGGATACCAACATCAAATCTGGGCGTCGATTTGATGAACGGGAATAAATCCCCTTTCGTGTTCATGGTGTTGGGGAGTCCGTGCAAAATGAAATCAGGAAAATACATCATTTCAAATATCTCTCATTGGATCCATTTCTTATTTTTGCTGCTGCTCCTGACTCCCCTGTTGGCTCAGGGCGTCGAAACCTTTCCCACACCGGGGTGGCAGGATCGCCCGAATCCCATCGCCGGCAGTGATGCCGTGATCGGGGGCGAAATCGCTATCTTCGCAGGGCAATACCCCAAAAGCCTCAACTACTATCTCGACAACAACAGCTTTACGGTGGAAGTCTTTGGAGCCATGTTCGAGACTTTGCTCTCCATGCATCCCATCACGCTTGAATACGAACCCGGCCTGGCAGAAAAATGGACTATCTCCGATGATAAGAAAACATTCGGTTTTTCGATACGAAAAACCGCTCGTTGGAGTGATGGCCGCCCCATCACCGCCCATGACGTCAAGTGGACATTTGATGCCATTTTGGATCCAAAAAACCTCACCGGACCCCATAAGGTCAGCCTGGAGCGGTTTTCATCCCCCACGGTATTAGACGAACATACCATTCGTTTCCAGGCCAAAGATGTTCACTGGATGAATCTGGGCGCCGTGGGTGGTTTCAATATATTACCAAAACATGTGTTTGAAGGAAAAGATTTTAACAAAATCAACTTCGAGTTTCCTGTCGTCTCCGGACCTTTTGAAATCGGAATAATCAATGAAGGTATATTTCTGACACTGGAGCGTCGTGAGGATTGGTGGAATGCCAATGCCCTAAGTTCACAGGGTACCGGCAACTTTCAAACAATGAAATTCAGGTTCTACGCAGAGAGAGAGAATGCGTTCGAGGCGTTTAAAAAAGGACAGTTTGACCTGTTTCCCATCTATACATCTCGGATCTGGGTCAATGAAACCAAGGGTGAAAAATTTTCCAAGGACTGGATCGTAAAGCAAAAAATCTATAACCAGAATCCCGTCGGTTTCCAGGGCTTTGCCATGAATATGCGCAAACCGCCTTTTGATGACATACGGGTTCGAATAGCCATGGCCCATCTTTTGAACCGCCCCAAAATGAACAGCGCCCTCATGTACAGTCAATATTTTCTGCATCGTTCCTACTTTGAAGATCTTTATGATAAAAACCACCCCTGCCCCAACCCGTTGGTTGGGTTCGACAAGACAAAAGCCAGAGATCTGCTGAAACAGTCCGGTTGGACAGTGAACCCCACCACGGGTATTCTGGAGAAAAACAATGTGAAGTTCTCCTTTAAATTCCTGACCCGACAAGCATCGACGGACAAGTTTCTGGCCATCTATGCAGAAGACTTAAAAGATGTGGGCATTGAACTGATCATCGACAGAAAGGACTGGGCAGCATGGGCCAAAGACATGGATGAGTTCAACTATGAAATGACATGGGCCGCGTGGGGATCCGGCGTCTTCAAGAACCCGGAAAGTATGTGGTCGTCCAAAGAAGCAGAGAGAAAAAGCGGCAACAACATCACGGGGTTTATGAATAACTCCGTGGACGCCCTTATTGAAAAACAAAAAAGTATTTTTAAGATTCAGGAGCGCAACGCCATTTACAGGGAGATAGACCAGATGATTTACGATGCGCATCCCTATGTGCTTTTATGGAATATCAACTATACACGCCTCCTGTACTGGAATAAATTCGGAACACCCGACACGGTTCTATCCAAATACGGAAACGAAACCAGCGCTTACTGGTACTGGTGGATCG
>QMMS01000251.1 GCA_003647375.1 Deltaproteobacteria bacterium | reverse complement strand
CATTCAAAATAGCAATGCGGCTTGATCCTTTTCAACAGGATACTTTTGGGTACATGCTCGGCATGGCTTATTTCTATATGTCACAGTACGAAAAACTGTGAGTTTATGCGAAATAATAGGGGACGTTCGTGCAGAAAGTGCTTGACGAATAATGCTCCATATGAAATTTATAAAAATGCCAAGATTAGCAAGATTAGATGCCCCCGGCGTGTTGCACCACGTCATGGGTCGGGGAATCGAGAGCAGAAAGATATTTTTGAGCGATAGAGATCGCAATGATTTCATAGGACGTCTCTCAGCCCTATCCCAGGATGGGGCGATGGAAATCTATGCCTGGGTTTTGATGCCGAATCATTTCCATATCCTTTGTAAGACAAAGAATATTCCTTTAGCCTCTATTATGCGAAGAATGCTCACCGGCTATGTTGTAAATTTTAACAAGCGTCATCGCAGATACGGGCATTTATTTCAAAACCGTTATAAATCCATCGTATGTCAGGAGGATGTTTATCTGAAAGAACTGGTTCGATATATTCACCTGAATTTGCTGCGAGCTGGTCTGGTCAAGGATCTTAAAGAGCTGAACCGAAACCCCTGGTCCGGTCATTCGGCACTTGTCGGTAAAGTTAAGAGGGGATGGCAGAACACCGAGTACGTATTGACTTTTTTCGGGGGCTCCGACAATTCAAAAAAGAATTATTCACGATACGTTGGAAAAGGTATTGATCAGGGCCGCAGGTCGGAATTGGTAGGCGGAGGATTAATACGGAGCATGGGTGGCTGGTCGGCGGTTCTCGCTAGCCGACGGCGTGGTGAACGGAAGGTAGCTGACCAGCGGATACTCGGTGACTCTGAATTTGTAAAGCGTGTCATATCGAGTCTTGATGATAGAATTAAAAAGAACCTAAGACTGTCCGGTCAGCGAATAGATATTCAGACACTTGCCAAGAAAGTATCTAAAAAATATAGTGTTTCTATAGGTGAACTTCGGTCAGGAGGTCGAAGAAGGGCAGTCGTGAAAGCCAGGTGTACAATTTCGTGGATTGGTGTCAGAGAACTCGGTTATTCCGGTGCTGATGTTGCAAGATATCTTGGTGTTACAACTTCTTGCGTGACGCGGTTGATATCAACGGAGAGGAAACAGGATATAGATGCCATCAGTTTAGAGCTGTGAACGTTCTGCACGAACATCCCCTATTATTCGGGGCAGATGCCTGGGAGAGAGCACTTTGGATCCGAGAAATCCGGACCAGTTTGAAGAAGCCGCTCGAATCTTTGATTTGGTTGAACCGGATGATGGCTTGTCAATGATGAAATACCCCATAGTAGACCGAAATATCGGATTGAAACACCTTCAGGCCATGCATACTGGGTGTTGACTCCAGGTCGATAAACTGTTGACAAGGGAGTCTTGGTATTCCCTTAAGACGAGAATGTTTTGATGAGAAATAAGACCGCCACTGGAAGTAGGAAACGCTGGTATATTATCAGGATAATTGGCTGTATAATGGCCGTAGTAGGCTTATACGCCTGTGGCGGCAATCGACCGTCTCTGGAACCCTGGCATTCTGCCAACCTGACGGAGGAATACTCGTCGGACAAATCGGATGAAATTCAAACCTTTGATGATTATCGGCAACTGGAAGACAAGCTGTTTGCGCAACTGGAGGATAAGGTCTACGCCCGCACCGAAACAGGATTAGATTATGCATTCGTTCGTTACAGTTCAGGCAGTGCGGCTGATCCTGAACTTCGCAAACCCAATTGGAATCACAGTTTTGAGTTGCCGACCGATGAACCTGTAGGTGGGGTGCTGTTGCTGCATGGCATGTCTGACTCACCGTACACCCTCCGGGCCTTGGGTGAAGCACTTAATAAGCATAATTACTGGGTCATTGGCCCACGGTTGCCGGGCCACGGAACTGCGCCTTCAGGGCTCAGGAATATCATATGGGAAGACATGGCCAGCGTAGTACAGTTGAGTGTTAAGCACCTTGCCTCCAAGGTAGGCCGGAAGCCGATTCACATCGTCGGGTTTTCAACCGGAGCGCCGCTGGCCTTGAACTTCACCCTCGATGCATTGGAAGGTAATATATCGCCTGTCCCCTCCAGTTTGGTGCTGATTTCTCCGGCTATCGGTATCCATCCGCTGGCCGGTTTGGCTGCACTGAAAAACGGCTTATCCTACATTCCGGGTCTGGGGCGCATGGCTTGGCTATCGATCCAGCCAGAGTTCGATCCTTATAAATACAACTCATTTGCCACCAATGCCGGAACCCAGGTACATCGTGTGACACGCTCCGTGGCCAGGCGCATTGGTCGGTGGTCGAATTCCGGCGCGCCCAAAACGTTTCCACCGACGCTAGTTTTTCTATCGACAGTCGATGCAACCATAACAGCGCGGGCAGTGGTTGAAAGCTTGCTCAGGCCCCTGGGACCTCATGGCCAGGAGCTTGTTTTGTTCGATATTAATCGCTTTGTGGCTAATGACTTGTTGACGATCAATGACCCAGGCCCGTTGACCGCTAAGCTTATGGCAGATGAAACTTTGCCCTTTACCATTACATTTGTCACTAACGAAAACCAGGAGAGTATCCAGGTTGTCGCTCGGCACAAAGACCCGTTTTCACCTGTAGCGCCCGAGTTAGATTTACTGGGTATTGCTTGGCCGACGGGTGTGATCTCTTTGTCGCATGTGGCTCTGCCCTTTCCACCTGATGATCCGCTTTACGGGCGGCGCCCTCCGGACGATGAGGGGATCCTATTTCTGGGACAGATGGCCATTCAGGGTGAGCGCGGACTGCTGAAAATCCCTTACGACTGGCTGGTGCGTCTGCGGCACAACCCGTTTTATGAATACCTGGAGAGCCGGACGGTGGCGTGGATGAAAAGGGCTGGTGAAAACCAGTCAGCTATCGGTGAAACCGGAAATTGACTATATAGAGATTGTCAAAAAAGTGTTCCGAATAAGGTCAGGAGTGGATGCCATTTTTGTATTTGCGAAACAACCACTTGAGCCTTAAACCCTCGAACTCTTGGATCCTGATTGGTAGAGATATTCGATAAGGTTAATTATGAAGCAAGAGATTAACTATTAAGTATTTAGGATCGGTGAGGTCAACAAAAGGTCAACAAAAGGTCAACAAATCACAGAAAACATCTCTCTGATTCATTCGATTTCATTGAAGTTGATTCTAATCTGATAATTGAACTAACTAAATGATATAAAATATGATACTAAGTTCATTGATTCCGCAACTCGGCATGCAATATTATTTGATTATGGGAATTGAAATCAATTAACAGGACTACAGGTGTATCATGAGGAATCCACGTCATTATCTTTACCTAATGTTTATATGCTTGGCCGTTGTCGGTGTAATCTGTGCACTTCTATTTAGTTCATTGAAGTCTGCCTTTATGGCCAACTGGGGTTTTAATCTAATGATCCTTTGTACTCTGGCTACCGGCATCGGAATTAATATGTACCAGGTTTTGCGGCTTGAACCCGAAATCGAATGGATGAATATTTTTCGAACCGGTCAATTAGGACGATCGGTGGCAGAAGAAGACCCGGCTTTGCTCAAACCCCTGATAAAACATCTTCATGGGATTCACAGAGATCGATTCAAGCTGTCCGCGTTATCATTGCGTACGGTACTTGAGGGCATTAGAGCTCATCTGGATGAATCTAAAGAGATTTCTCGCTACATGATTGGCCTGTTGGTGTTTTTAGGACTCCTGGGCACTTTTTGGGGCCTTCTCGGAACGATTGGCTCTGTCAGCGATGTAATTGGTGGATTAAACGTCGGAACCAATGATTTTGTCAAGACGTTCGAATCATTGAAAACAGGTCTTCTCAAGCCGATGCAAGGCATGGGGACAGCGTTTAGCTCGTCGTTGTTTGGCTTGGGAGGATCTTTGGTACTTGGTTTTATAGATATTCAAGCCAGTCATGCTCAGAATCGCTTTTTTAATGATATGGAAGAATGGCTGTTAGGTGTCACACAGCTTGTCGATAGTAGTGACGACACAGATGTGGATGGGATGATAAGCGAACCCGGCATGGTGCGAATTGAACGTAATCTCGAAAGTTTAATAAGAGAAATACGGAATAATCAGCAAGGCCTTGAACAGTTGATTGAAATTCAGAAAAACAACATAGAGAAGAAACAGGTATGATAAACTCCGGTAGGCGCACAATGGGAAGCAGTGTTTGGCCGGGATATGTCGATGCCTTGTCTGCCCTCCTCATGGTGGTAATATTTGTCGTTCTCATTTTTACGCTCACTCAATTTTTATTAAGTGAGATCTTATCTGGAAAAGAGAGCGAATTGGTGTCTCTCCATCGGCGTATGGATGAACTTGTTGGATTGCTTGGTTTGGAAAATGAGCGAAATGAGGTACTGACAGCTGAAATTGCCAGTTTGTCTGGGTTAATAACTGATATTACCCAGGAAAAAGAGTCATTGAGTTCACGCCTGTTCGAGTTGACCGAACGTTCCGAACTGGATAAGGCCGAGATAAAGAGACAGTTTTTGCTCATGGCAAGTCTTCAAGAAGATATCAATACATTGCGTTTTATGAGACGTGAACTGGAGGCGAAAGTAGGTCAGCTTGCTGAGGCGCTTTCAACTAAAACAACCGAATTGGGTACTCTGAGGGACCGGACCATGTCACTCGAGACACGTTTGGCCAATGAAAAGGAACGAACTGTCTTGGCTCAAGAAATTATTGACCAGCGTGAAATTCGCATACAGGCATTAGCTGCCCTTGTTGGCGAGCAAGAAGAGGCTTTAAACGATGAGCGTCAACTTTCACAAAGTGCACGGGCGGAAGTGGTGTTGCTGCATCAGCAAATCACAAATCTGAAAAAACAGCTTGAAGAAATCAGCCAGGCCTTAAAAGTAGCTGAATCAGAAAAGTCAGTTCAAGCAGCTGAATTGGAGGATCTTGGCAAACGGTTAAACATCATACTTGCTAAGCGTGTCAATCTGCTGGAACAATATCGGTCGGAATTCTTCGGCCGCTTGAGAGAAATACTGGGTGATAGCCCTTATGTGCGTGTTGAAGGTGACCGTTTTGTTCTTCAAGCAGAATTATTATTTGAGTCCGGTTCTGCTGATCTTGGGGAGGAAGGGAAACGGCACCTGATCCAGATTGCAGCTATTTTACAACAACTATCCAAAAGATTTCCTGATGATCTCAACTGGATCCTAAGGATTGACGGACACACAGATCGTGTGCCCATTCACACCCAGCTTTTCCCATCAAACTGGGAACTGTCAACTGCCAGAGCCGTGTCTGTGGTACGGTTTCTTGCAAATAATGAAATCCCAGAGGATCGAATGGCAGCAACCGGGTTCAGCAAATTCCATCCCATTGACCCAGCTGAAACTCTCGAAGCATACCGAAAAAACAGGCGTATCGAAATGAAACTTACAGCGAGGTAGCACCATTGATTTATTTATTTGCAAGATCCGACGGTTAACCTCTAAAACCGTAACAGCGGTATGAGTTCAGGCTTTTCATCCTTTTCGATGGGAAAAAACTGAAGGGACCTGCTGTGAGATATTTCCATCTGCTCCTCATTCACTTTTTTGGACAGAGGCAAATAGTAAAAGCCCAGTTTCATGCGGTAGTTTTCTTCGTTTGTTTTCAGTTTGATCTTGATCTCGCCCTGCTTCCACTTGTAAACGGTTTCGCCGGTCTTCATTGAAAAACTCTTATCAGGGATGCCGTATTGCGACTTCAGGTAATTACGGAACTTCCCGAAAACCTCTTCACTTTCCAGCTTGATATACACCGCAAAAAACTGGTGTTCGTAGAAACCGTACACTACATTGGGCACCGGGGTCTCATTGATCGTGTGAACAATATTGGGCTGGATGTAATAGACCACGTTTTTTCTCTCGTACAAACGGGTCAACCCTTCCTGATGAGCCGCGGGTGACGCCCATTGGATTCCCAGGAATCCAGCTTCCAGATCCGCGGCGCCCGTGACGCCGATTGCAAGGAAGATAGCGGCCAGGATGCAGACCCCCGTAACTATCGTTTTCATTTCACTATTCCTCATCGTTAAAGGTTAATCATTTCGTAAAGGTCCGTCGCCGAGATCATATTGAACGGAGATAGTGAGCGCGTACCCTGCAGCTTGCTGCAGGGTACGCTTCAATCCCGTCGGGTTGGCAGAAGATATCTGGAGAATATATTGCCAGAAACAATTTTTAAAATCCAGCCTAAAAGGCAATTTCCAGGAAAATGCAAAAAATGTGATACCATCAAACAGTGGAGGATGTGAGGGCTTGTGATATTAATAACATTAGCAGGTGAATTGGCTTATGAGGATTGTGAGGGCATTTTCACTTTAGACATTTCTTCTTCCGCTTGTTCCGCAGCTTCCAGTTGTTCATCGAACCAAACGGTATAAACATCCATCGCCTGTTTCAAATCATCATCGTTCGGCTTTATGTAATATGCATCCATTCCTTTCAAACTGTGACCTAATAAATGGTAGACCCTAATTCATCTACCGGTCTTTCTGATGTGCGAATGGTAGATCACGATGTCATCCT
>QMMS01000250.1 GCA_003647375.1 Deltaproteobacteria bacterium | reverse complement strand
TATGGTCTATACAGAAGAGACCATGCCAGATAGAGAGAACGCTATTTCAACTGGTTCAATTGCTTTAGACACTGCGCTAGGCATTGGAGGGTACCCTAAAGGAAGAGTAATCGAAGTTTTCGGTCCTGCTAGCGCTGGAAAAAGTAGTATGTGTCTTCATGCTGTTGTTGAGTGTCAAAAACAAGGAGGAAGAGCGGCTTTTATAGATGCAGAAGCCGCTTTAGATGTTGTTTATGCGGTTTCACTTGGAGTAGACCTAGAAGAGCTGATTATCATTCAGCCTTTTTGTGGAGAAGAAGCATTAAATACAGCTAACATGCTAGCCAGATCTGGGGAAGTAGATCTTATTATAGTTGATTCTGTTGCTGCTTTAGTTCCTAAAGCAGAACTAGAAGGAGAGATGGAAGATCATTCTATTGGTGTCCAAGCTAGAATGATGTCTAAAGCTCTAAGAATGTTAGCGGGCACATTAAATAGTGCTAATTGTACATTGATATTTACAAACCAACTCCGAATGAAAATCGGTGTAATGTTCGGTTGTTTTCATTATGATACTCTTCTTAACTTTAAAGACGGCAGGAGCCTACCTATTGGAGAAGTAGTTGACAAACAAATAAAGGGAGAAGTATATTGTATCAACGCTGATACAAAGAGAATAGAAACAAAACCTATTACAAACTGGCATGACAATGGGAAAGTCTCGGAAAGATCAGATTTTATACATATCAAAACAGAGTCTATCGAAGGTGGAGGTCGTTATGGATTCTGTTGTACTCCAGACCACAAAATACTTACATCTTTAGGTTGGAAAAAAGCAAGTAATCTTTCTTATGAAGACAAGTTAATTTCAAAATATAAAGAAACGATAAATGGTTCTTTTGGTGACTTTATGAATGCAATCCTAATAGGAGACAGTCACCTTTCTCCTGTCAGCTATAACTCTGCTTGTTTAAGATTACAAGACAACCAAAATATAGAATATATTAACTGGAAACTTAACAAACTTGCTCCATTCTTTTCGGTAACAAAAAAAGAAATAAGCAGAGGACTTCAGTACCAAACAAAGTATAGTTATGAGTTGGCAAAAGCAAAAAGAGACATAGGAACACGAGATCCTATGTTTTTTCTTGAAAGATATTCTTCACTAGGAATGGCCCTGTGGATTATGGATGATGGTCACTTTGACACAAACAATGGACATCGCAGATATAATATTTCCGTAAAAAGATTTAAAGGTAATCAAATTAAACTAGAGGAAATTACTTCTAAATTAAAACTACTTGGTTTTGACTGTGAATATACATTGACAGATGGATGTGTTCATTTTTTAACTAAAGCAACAGATCTCTTAGCTAATGAAATCGCAAGCTATGTTCCAAGCTGTATGCAATACAAGCTTCCTGAGAAATTTCAAGGACAATATAAAGATTTTGTCTTATCTAATTCTGAAGTTTTTAAAACTCAAGAAGTTTCTATTAAAGAAATACGAGAAGCTTCACTTAGACAAATGAGAAACAAACGTAAATTTGACATTACAGTCGAAGGAAATCATAATTATATGGTTGGAGGGATAAAAAATGGTATTGTTGTTCATAACTCGCCGGAGGTTACGTCTGGAGGAAATGCTTTAGCCTTTTATTCTTCGGTCAGACTAAGAGTAAGTAGGACAGGAGATGTAGGAAAGAAAGATGACGTTCTTGGGAATCAAACAAAGGTTGTTGTTGTCAAAAACAAGATGGCTGCACCAAAAAAGATAGCAGAATTTGAGATTATATTTGGTAAAGGAATCAATAAAGAAAAAGACTTACTATCAGAAGCTGTTAAAGATAACGTTATTCAAAAAGCAGGTTCTTGGTACTCGTATCAAGGACACAAAATAGGACAGGGCCTTGATAATGTTGTTGCTTATTTCTCTGAGCACCCAGAAGAATTTATAAAGATTCGTCAACAAGTATTAGAAGATAGAGGTTTGGTTGAACCTTTAGAAAAGAAAGAAGAAGAAATTGAAGAGACTACAGTTGAAGAAGAACCCTCCGCCGCCGCAGAAGAAGAACCCACAAAAGTATAACCCGCGACACAAAACGAAAGGTTAAAGACGTTGACTATCTTAGCTATGGCTCTTCTGTATTTTTTATGCGGTCTACTCTTATTGAAGCTATGTATAAAAAATAATAGAAAAGACTTACTGAAAAAGATGTTAAAAGAAATGTCTATTTTAGATAAAATTATATTCTCAATTATTTGGTTTGTGTTCTTATTCATATTTATGATTGTTAAGTTAGATAATTTTTTGACGCGCGAAAGGAAGAAAAAGAATGGAAATTGAAACTAAATTCAAAAGAGACGATGAACTTTGGGTAGTCAAGACAACAACAAAACCAGATCAGTACATCATACAAGGACCTTATATTATAGTCTCTATTGATATCTCAATTAACAAAGGCGGAATGGATGTCTCTTATGTGACTAACTTTAAAACAAGTGTAGGTCTTCTGAAACTTATGGAGTCTGACAAAAATGTATTTGGAACTTTAGAACAAGCATACAAAAAAGTAGTTAGAAACAGGAAGGAGAAACAACTTGACGACAGCCAAAGCAGCTCTTAAAAAACTTAACGACATTAAAGACAGTCTTCAAGGTTACTTTATAGAGAGAGACGATGCGGTCGAAGGTCTCTTCTTGTCTCTCATCTCAAAACAAAATATGCTTTTGCTTGGTCCGCCAGGAACAGCAAAGAGTATGTTGGTTAATAAGTTTGCAGAATTTATTGACGATGGTTCTCATTTTGAATATCTCCTAACTAAGTTCACTGTACCAGAAGAATTATTTGGGCCTGTCTCTCTTAAAGGACTGAAAGAAGACAAATACGAAAGAGTTACAAGAAACAAGCTCCCTGAAGCTAAGTTTGTATTCCTAGACGAGATCTGGAAAGCAAACAGTAGCATCCTTAACTCCTTGCTTACAGCTGTTAACGAAAGGATCTTTTTTAATGGCACGAAGAAACAAAGAATCCCCTTACGAATGCTCGTCGGTGCCAGTAATGAGTACCCTCAAGATAACTCTCTTTCTGCTCTTTATGATCGTTTTATGCTCAAGTATTGGGTGGATTACATTAATGATGACAGTTCTTTTTCTGCTCTACTTCGGCTGGAAGATATTAAAGTGGAGACTAAACTTACAGAAGAGGATATCGAAGCCATACAGCAACAGGAAGTCAAATGGCCCACTGATATAGAAGAACTTTTGCTAGAAATAAAAGGAGTTCTAAAGAAAGAAAACTTTATCTTTAGTGATCGTAAATGGGTTTCTGTTGTTAAGTTAGTAACTGCTGCTGCGCAACTAAAAGGAAGAGACACTGTTCTTAGAGAAGACTTCGCTATCTTATCTAGTTGCTTGTGGCACGAACATAAAGACCGTCACATCGTTGTTTCTTTAATTGAGAAGACAATAGATCCTTTTGAGTCTAGGATAAAAGAGCTTGAAGATCAATTGGTGGAAATCATGGCTCCTGTTAAGTCTTTAAACATAAAAGAAGAAGTCGTAGCCAAGGGTTTACATTCCGTTATTGATATCTTCGTCCAAACAATGAAGAATATTAATCTTCTTCAGTCAAAAGCAGAGACGCTAAAAGATTCACCTAAAAAGAAAAAGCTACTTAACATTATCGAGATAGATAAATCAACGATAGAAACCCTAACTGTTACAACAACAATGAGCGGTACCTAGTGGCAACAACAGTGTCTCCTATAGTAGAACCCGAGAACTACACAGCCAGTTGGACTGGAACTGAGCCTTCCTTTTGGAAAAGAGAGGCTCTGCCCTCAAGATTAGAATCAAGGAACCAAGCGTTGCAACAGCCAGATAGGAACTTAGTCTACGATGTTCATAAGTTCGAAAAATTTCTTTGGAAAGAATTTAAGGAGATAGAGACTACTGCTTCTGAGATTGAATGGGAGGGAACAAAGAAACACGAAGCTTTTAATTGTTTCGCTGAAGAAATGTTTCACAGGATGTACTCTTATAAAGAAAGAAAACTAGACACACCTGTTGAAGGGGCTAAATGGGCAGAGTTTCTTCATTCTGAAATAGGAAGTCTTCCAGAATTCCAAAGACTAAAGGCTCGTTGTAAAGGAAAAGACTGGTGGGCAGGCTGTGCTGCTACAGCTATGTTAAAAACAATTTTAGAGAATAAACTGATAGATACAAAAGAACAAGTAAAAGATCTTGGATCAAAAGAAGAAGACAAAGAGATACTTGAAAAGATAAAGGAGTCTTCAGAAAAGAAGGAAACAAAAGAAGAAATCCAAAAACAAATAGATAAGATAGAAAAAGAGATTAAAGAGATAAAAGAAACAGATCAAAACTTAACTGATAAAATAGATAAAACTAAGGTAAGAAGTGCAATTAGAACAGCCTTTACAAAGACAGAGGAACAATTAAACGTTCTTGATTCTGCACAAGATTTAATGAATTCTTTTTCTGGCGAAAAGCAAACAGGAAAACAACAACTTAATAAAGAACTACTAGGCAAACTAACTAACAGCTATAGGTTTAGACATATTATAGATCTCTTAGGAAGAATGGAGCGTCTTGCTTCTTATTCCCAAAGAGAGAAGGCAAAGAAAGGAACAAACGAAATAACAGACATCTCTTCAGGAGATAATATTTCAAGAATGCTTCCTTCGGAACTTATGAATCTTGCAGATCCAGAAACAGAACTTCTATTTATGTCCAAGTATCATGAAAAGTCTTTACTTGAATATGACATTACAGAGCAACCTGTCTTGAATAAAGGACCAATTATAGTATTGCTAGATAATTCTGGAAGTATGGCCGTAGAACGTATAGAGTGGGCTCTTTCCGTAACTCTCGCTATTGGTTCTATTGCTTTTAAACAAAAAAGATCTTTTATAGTTTTAACTTTTAACAAAACAGTTTCTAATGAGTATGTTTTTAGTAAAGACAGCAAAGCAAACCAAGAGCTACTAGTAAAACTACTAAAGACACAAGCTGGTGGAGGAACTGATTTTCAAGAACCATTAATGAAGGCTGTTTTCCTTATTCAAGAAGAAAAAGAATTTAAACAAGCAGATATAGTTATGGTTACAGATGGACAAGCAAGGGTAGACTCTTTATGGATAAAAAATTATCAAGAACATAAAAGACTTCTAGAGTTCAGAACTATGTCTATTCTTATAGGAGGAACCACTAGAGAATCTGTTAACACACAGTTCTCAGATTTAATTGTTTCTATTAAAGATCTGACGGACGACAAAGAAATAAAAAGTATTTTCGAAAGGATATAGAAATTGAATAGTCAAGATTTAAACTTAGCAATAGGCAACCAAGCAGGAAAACACTTAGGAGATCTAGTAGGCTGGTCCATGAGAGATCTAAAGGTCTCTTGTCTCGAAGCTAAACAGCTAGCTAAGAACTATGGACTAGAAGAAGACTTTGTCTTTCCAAATTTAAATACAACTTCTGCTTATCGCCGCGCCGTGAGAAAAGCAACATGCAAAGGCGCTCATGACAATAGAAGACACACAGCAGTGAGACTTGTTGACGACGAGAAGCATGTTGGTCATGCTATCGTTCGTTCTGATGTGATAGACCTTTCCCAGGTAACCCAGGGAGCAGGGGGAGAACTGATAGCAAAAGAAGCTCAGTTTCAAACAGACGTAAAGATAGGTTTAAAAAAACAAGAAACATGGGTCTCTTCTCCTAGCGAACTGTTAGTTACAACGAACCTGAACAACGAGGTAGTCCAAGAGATCACTAAGCGATACTTAGAGCTTGTGGGAGTCTATACCTTTGACGACATAAGAAGTGCCTTTCAAAACGCATTCAAAGAATGGGCAGGTATGAGAATACTTAGTCATGGAGGATTGTGGTTTGTTCTTTCTGACTTCTCAGGAAAAATACAAAGCTGGAAAAGCTTTATGAAAGAGATAGGATGTGACCCATTAGTTATTCCTGTCTTCGAAACGGAAGAAGTAGCCAGTTCTTTTAAAAAGATCGCGAAAGATAGTTTAACAAATCAACTAGGAGAATTAAAACTAGAGATTAAAGGCTTTGCTAAAAACACAAGGAAGAGTACCTTAGAAAAAAGACTTGATGACTTTAGCAGCTTAAAAATAAAGACACAGCTTTACAAAAAAGCACTTGGAGTTCAAGCTGACAGTATAGAGAACTTGCTTTCGGACACAGAGAAAGAACTCACAGATCTAATCTTAGAGAAAGGAAAAGAATGTTAATAGAATGGACAGTAGATGATGGAACCAACCGTGAAGAAGTAGCAAAACATACTGTTGAAATTAACGATTGGGAAATCAAAAACTGCAAGAACGAAGAGGAACTAGAAGATCTGTTTAGTGTTCATGTCTGTAGTGCTTTTGATCAAACAGTTTATTATTGCTTTGAAGTACCAGAAAAAGCATTAGAGTTAATAGAGGGAAGACAAAATGACGACTAAAAGGGCTTATGTTCTAAGAACTTGCGACGCCAATCTAAAAAGCCATAACGATTTCCAATGGCCTGAAAAAGGCGAAGTATCGTGTCCAGATTGGGATCCAAAACCTG
>QMMS01000249.1 GCA_003647375.1 Deltaproteobacteria bacterium | reverse complement strand
CGGATTTAGAATTTATCACACGCTGAATGTGCATAATATTAATCCCTATATAGGGTTGAATTAGTGCCGGGCCCTTTGGACCCGGGTATCTTCTGAGGAGACGCCATGGATACATACCTTGATGCACTTCCGATGTTCGTGGACAAGATCCAAGAGATTCGGGAAATTATCATCAGTAACATCGTGCTCCTGGGCCAGATTCCTGCGCCCACGTTCCACGAAAAAAGGCGAGCGGAGTACCTGGTGGCGCGTCTGGCCGAGTTTCAGGTGGACGAATGTGCCATTGACGATTACGGAAATCCCATGGGTGTGATCCGCGGAACATCCCCGACGAAACCGCCCATTTTTATCGTTGCGCATTTAGACACGTATTCCGAAGTGAAGGTTGATCAGCATTACGAGGTGACGGACAAGATCATCAGCGGTATCGGGGTTTCAGACAATTCGGCCGCTGTGGGCGTGCTGGTATCTCTGCCGGAGATTTTCAAACGTCTTAATCTGCAGTTAGCCTCGGATATCGTATTGGTGGCACCGGTTCTTTGCCTGGGTCGGGGCAATCTCAAGGGGATCCGTCGACTTCTCAGTCATTGGCCCTCGCCTATCCAGGGGGCCATCTGCCTGGAAAGCATCGAACTCGGCAGGCTCAATTACTATTCCTACGGCATGATTCGCAGTGAGATTTCGTGCAGCATTGCCGTCGAGGACCATGGGAGGCGTCGTCACGAGCCCAACACCATCCTGGTCATCAACGAGGTGATCAACGCCATCCTGGGGTTGCGTCTACCCCAGAAGCCCAGGACGCAGATCGTGATCGGCAGGGTCGCCGGCGGGTTCAACCACGGTAAGATCGCCTATGACGCAAATATCGGGTTCGAGATTCGAAGCGACTCGTATGATATGGTGAAGACGCTTTATGCCGATATTCGGGATATTGTCGATGGGATAAACAAAGCGTTTGGTGTGGAGTTGAATCTCAATCGTATCAGCAACATGAACGCAACCCGCCTGAACCACAACCATTCATTAATCAAGTGCGCATCCCGGATCCTCAAACGTCTTGAGGTGAAAATTTTCAGCGAACCGAGTCAATCGATCCTATCCATTTTTCTGAACCGGAAAATTCCTGCCGTCACTCTGGGTCTCACCCGGGGAGACAATTTTCACCAGGATGACGCCATGATCGAAATCGAGCCCATGTACAAAGGAATTGCCCAGATACCGGCACTGCTCATGGCTATGGACAAAGGGATGTGCAATGAATAAAAATTGGATCAAAACAAATACATTTCATCACTCGGCCTTCAAGGATATCAGCCGCCTGGTGGCGGAGAAGCAACGAAAAGAGGTCACTATATCTCTGTGTTTTCCCACCTTGAACGAGGAAAAGACAATTGCCAAAGAGATTGTTATCATGAAATCGGAGCTCATGACCCGCTATCCGCTGTTGGACGAAATTGTGGTGATCGATTCCGGATCGACGGATGAAACCCGCAACATTGCCCGCTCTTATGATGTAAACGTGTATGAGGCCAACAACATCCTGCCGCACCTCCAGAAATTCAAGGGCAAAGGGGAAAATCTCTGGAAGGCGCTCCACGTGACCCACGGCGATATTATTATTTACATCGATGCAGACATCAAAAATATTCACCACCGTTTTGCTTACGGGTTGCTGGGGCCGCTGCTGTTTACAGACCGGATCCGGTTTTCCAAGGCATTTTACGATCGGCCCATCTCAGTGGGGGATAACAAATGGCGTCCCACCGGGGGCGGTCGGGTGACGGAACTGGTGACCCGACCACTCTTTTCGCTTTTCATGCCGGACCTGACTCAGGTCCTGCAGCCGCTTTCGGGAGAATATGCAGGGTATCGCAGTGTTTTTGAAAGCATCCCTTTCCAGATCGGTTACGGAGTGGAAACAGGCATGCTTATGGATATCCACGAAAAATGGGGACTCGATGTCATGGCCCAGGTCGACCTGGACCGGAGGGTTCATAGAAATCAGGATACCAAGGCGTTGGGGCGGATGGCGTTTGTGATCATCAAGACCTTTTTGAGTCGCATCGAAAAACAGCAACGAATCACCCTCCGCCAAGACCTGTTCGATGAAATGATCCAATACGGCCTCCTTTGCAATCAGTTTCGGCCGGACATCCGTCCCCTTGAATATTACGAGCGCCCACCCATGAAAGAGATCGCCGAGTACCGGGAGAAATTTATGTTAACCTAAGATGAGCGTTTCAAATTTTAAGAATATGGGATTTAGAAATAATTTCAAAGGATTTGATTCATTTGAATTCTTAAAATTTGAAACCCGTTGGGATTGCCGATCTTACCGCATCTACGGCGTCAGATGCCATACCGCATAGTTCACTATAGCGAAATAGCATCTTCCTTGTAGCTACGGCAACCTCGACAATCGCTAACTTAGGGTTAAGAAAGAAAAATTGCTAACCCGGAAATTTCACAATTTGGCGGGTCAAATAGAGACGGTCTCGTAAAAAGTCCAAAACTCCGTCATGCCTGCGGAGGCAGGCATCCAGAAGTGCCTGAAAACACTGGATTCCCGCCTTCGCGGGAATGACGCCAATGGGCGTTTTCACAATTTTAACGAGTCAAATAGAAATATAAGCAAATTATGTAATTAATTTCCTAATAAATAGAACATTTGTTTCATGATTTGCATTGAAATGCGTCAGGGATAGATGGTCTTTGTTTTGAATTGTCTATAAAATCAACTGGATGGAAAAAAATATAAAAATGGCATCGGTTGTGCATGCTTAGGAAATCAAGCAGGATTGTTGCGGGTCGATTCACGATCATTATTACGGTAACCTAAGTTGATCGATCGTCAGAGCCTGCTGGATTGTATGATAAACGCAAATATGATGGCATTCAATGAAAAAACTTTTTATCATAGTATTTCTTTTAATCGCTTTTGTCGGGCTTATAGGTAATGCGGCCAAGATCGATAATGACTACCTGGACAAGCCAGGTGTCGCATCGCAGTCCTCATCTAACAGCTTGATTTCTTACGACTCCCAGGAGTCTGTGCGGGTAGACCAGCGTCAATTATTGATTTTTGGCCTTTTATTTGGAACGGGTCTGGTTGGTTTGCTCATCGTACGCAGGAAGTGATCCCTCTTTCCGGCCCTACTTTTAGGGTTCGCGAAAAAATAACTTCACCCTTAGATGTCTTGACTCTGAAGCCCTCCGGTTTTTGCATCGCTGGGGTTGATTATTACTCCGGCAATTAAATACCTCAAGGTTGTCATTCCCGCGAAGGCGGGAATCCAGAAAACACTGGATACCGGATCAAGTCCGGCATGACGGAGTTTGGCTATTTAGTTGCCGGGTTAATATGTAGCGCAGAGCTTCAGCTCTGCTCGTACGTCTTTGTTGCAGGTCTAAAGACCTGCGCTACATTACATGGAACTGGGAATCACTTTAATGACATTGACTTCTAGTCCCCAACAGTAGGCAGGTTTGTTATACCCAAGATGAGCGTTATAGATTTTCTAGATTATCTTTGGCGATATCGACTAACGACTTGCCTTCCATTCCCCTCACATTGCTTCTTACCACTGTTTCTTTGGCGTCCTGAAGAATTATCTTTACATACTGCTCACGGGCTTTTTCAATCCTACCGGTACGTTGGTATACCACGCCCAGGTTGAGAATTGCATAAGGATTGTCGGGGTTAATTGACAGTGCGACCTCAAGAAGTGCTTCAGCTTGTTCATAATCACCCTCAGAAATTGCTTCGAATGCCTGCTCGGACAAATCCACGTCAGGTGCCTTTTCGGGTGTGGATGAACAACTTATCATTAGGAATGATAGTGATAATAGAATAATGGACAGTGCTTTGATTTTCATTTTTATAAACCGTGGTTAGGTTGAGTGAAGGTATATTTGTGGATGCATTCTACATATTGATATTTATGCGAAACCGTCCTATTTGTCAATTGTTTATATCTTCCGCCAAGAAGCGACAGCGTCGCGTTTAATAAATCCGTAAATACAAATTTGATGAACTCGTAAAAGTCCGAATTAGACGGTTTCGTAAAAAGTTCAAATTCAAGGCGTGCAAATTTTGTAATCATGAGGCGTACTTACTGTACGTTGAATGATTGCGAAATGTAGCACAACGCAGAAGTTGGGCTTTTTACGAGACCGTCAAATTTATATGGCATACTTCTTGTATCTAATTATATGATGATTTCGTAAAAGTTCAAAAAAGGAACAGGAGCGACAACGTTGTATTTCATAAAGTTATTAAATAGTTATATTATAAAATCAATCAGTTACTGTGCGCTGACGCTATTGTTTCTGCTTGCTTTTCAGGGCCCCGCCACCGCAGCGACCGCCATAACGCAGAATGTTACAAATATTTCATATAATAATGCCACGGGCAACGGCGTTGTTTCGAATCCATTTTTTGTTAACGCATATGGGGTTTGCTGGAATACCACCGGCGCTCCCACACTGGCGGACAACAACACCAATGAGGGAACCACAAACGTTGCCGTCGGTTTTTCGTCCGAGATGTCCGGTCTGGAGCCTGGGACAATCTATTTTGTCAGGGCCTATGCCAGGGAATGGTGGGGGACCATATCTTACGGCGATGTGGTGGAATTTACCACAACGAGGTTCATCCCAACGGTGACGACCCAGCCGGTAACGGACATCAAGTCAAAATCGGCCCTGGGTCATGGCACCGTGAAAGACCTTGGCATATCTAATCCCACACAACATGGCGTTTGCTGGAACAGTGATGGTGACCCTACCGTCGATGACAAAAGAACCGAGGAAGGCGCGCTTCATGTAACCGGCCCATTTGCCACTGAGATAAAAGGTCTAAAAAGCAACCGGGTTTATTTTGTTCGGGCGTATGCCACCAACCATGAAGGGACCGCCTATGGAAACGAGGTGGTATTTTCAACAAGCTCTTCTCCACCCATCGTTAGCACACAGGACGTAGACGATATAGGCAGAAACAATGCCAAGGCGAATGGAACTATCCTAGATGTCGGCTCTCCTGACCCGACTCAGCATGGTTTTTGCTGGAACACAACCGGCATGCCTGACCTGGGTGACTACATAACCGAGCAGGGAGAAGTTAATGAGACCGGACCTTTCTCATTTGTCATAACAGAGCTTTTACCGGACAGAATCTATTATGTAAGAGCGTATGCAACCAACACAGCCGGCACGTCCTATGGCAATGAAGTGTCATTCAGAACCGCAACCAATCCTGATGGATCTGCTCCGGATGGATCTTCTGGAGATGGTTATGGGTTTTGTTTTATCGCGACACTGAACACCGCCAATATGGTTATAATGCATGCCATTATTATTTTTTCCGCTATCGTCTGGGCTGTTGTCTATTTCAAGGGGCGCAAGCGATGATCTGTATTTAATGCCATTAACTTGTGATAGTATCTATCGTTATGTAATGTAGCGCAGGTCTTCAGACCTGCCAAAATGGTGTATTGGCAGCGCTGAAGCACTGCGCTACGTTATAGAATAAGTGAATGGCCTTGAATCTATATGGTGGCATTTTGTGCCTCAAGCTGGTAATGGGGTACATATAAATTGGGTAGCAAAATGCATGTTTTTGTGATATTCATGTATGCTAATTTATAACATACTGGAATAACTAAAAAGATAAAGTAAAAAGCTGCTTGCACGGTTATTGCAATGAAAGTGCAGGCAGAGGCTGTTTTTCGCAAATGGATTGAGCATTCCGGTGAATACGAATTGGCAAATAGAATTTAATCTAACCACGATAGTGTTGATAGTGTAATTAAAATGTGTTTAATCGGGTAGCTCTAAAAATAGCATATTGCTTCGGCGGATAAATACCTGCAGATTGTCATTCCCGTGTGCCTGCCCCTTCGCAGGAAGGGGGCGGGAATCCAGAAGAACACTGGATGCCCCCGGCTAACTACTTGCCGGGGCAGGCTTATCAAGTCCGGCATGACGGAGTTGGCTATTTAGTCGCCAGGTTAATATCTTACTTTTGATGGGGGTTTATGAAATTGAAAAATATGAATAAACAATTCATCCTGGTTTTCTTGACAGTTTTGTTATTTCTGGTTCCGATGGTTGCTTTGGCGTTTCCACCAGTGGCTCAAGATGACAATTATAGCACCAGTGAAGATACAACACTTAACGTGACAGCGCTGGTGGGGGTGCTTGATAATGATTTCGATCTTGATGGTGATGATTTGACTGCCGTTTTGGAGGATGATGTCGACGACGGCACACTGACACTGAATCCTGATGGAGGATTCAGCTACATACCGGATACAAATTTCAATGGACCGGATTCATTCACTTACAAGGCCAACGACTGCACTGATGACAGCAATATTGTTACAGTCTCCATCTCTGTTTCCGAGGACAATGATGCCCCGGTGGCTGTCGCCGACAGTTACAGCACCAGTGAAGATACGACGCTCAACGTGAATGCAGCGGCGGGGGTGCTTTCCAATGATTCGGATGTTGAAAATGATATTTTGACTGCCGTTTTGGAGGATGATGTCGACGACGGCACGCTGACACTAAATCCTGATGGAGGATTCAGCTACATACCGGATACAAATTTCAATG
>QMMS01000248.1 GCA_003647375.1 Deltaproteobacteria bacterium | reverse complement strand
TTTTCATATTGGATTTTCATTGTCATGCGCTGATGTAAGGATCCCTAAGCGCCTCAAACAGCACAAATCGCCATTGGATCACCCATTTCGCTCTCTCTATGGTGAAAGCCGAAAGTTGAGTTATAAGCCGTAAGCAATAAGCTTTAAGCAGAAAGCAGCTTATCGCTTTTACACTCGCGGAAGCAATTTTATCGAGATAATGCGATCATCCTCTCCACTGCCCGAAGTGCAGGTTCTCGAACGTATTCCGGAACCTTCACCTCGCCTTCCATATTTTCGAGACTGTTCAGGATGTCGGCCAGCGTAATTTTCTTCATATTTTTGCAGATCATTTTTTTCGAAGCCGGGAAAAACTGTTTGTCCGGATTGGCTTTCTGTAACGGATGAAGCAGTCCGATTTCCGTCCCGACAATAAATGATTTAGCATCTGATGCCTTGGCATGACGAATCATGCCTGACGTGGAGGTAATGATATCGGCCAATTCGAGAATTTCCGGTCGACACTCGGGATGCGCCATGAATACCGCTTCCGGGTGTGCATTGCGGGCGATCTGGACATCTTTCGGCTTCAGGTGTTCATGGGACGGGCAGTAGCCGTCCCAGAGATGGATCTTCTTGTCGGTCTGTGAGGCCGCATACATGGCCAGGTTACGGTCCGGCGTCATGAGCATTTCCGCCGCATCCAGACTGTTGGCCACTGCCACAACATTTGCAGAGGTACAGCATATGGTGGACAACGCCTTTACGTCTGCCGTGGAGTTTACATAGGTTACCACCGGCATGGGTGGCAATGACGCAATTTTAGCGGTCAGGCCTTCGGCGGTTATCATATCTGCCATAAGACACCCGGCATCATGACGGGGTAATAATACCGTTTTTTGGGGCGACAGAATCGAAGCCGTTTCCGCCATGAAGTGAACACCGCAAAACAGGATTACGTCAGCCTCTGTGTTGGATGCACGGATGCTCAACTCGAGAGAATCGCCGCAAAGATCCGCGATATCCTGAATTTCAGGTGGCTGGTAATTGTGTGCCAGCATGATGGCATTGCGCTGCTTCAGTAGCATTCTTATTTTTTCTTTCATTATATCTCCCAACCCGGATAAACCGGAAAAGAAAAAGATCTTTTATCACGAAATCACGAAAGTACGAACGCGCAGCGCAGGCGCTTGCGCCGCGTGACCACGAAAAAGACCATGACATATTTCGTGTTTTTCAGTTTTCGTGATTGTTTTTATTTTTTTGTCACAAAATACGTAAATTACAATCTACAAATCCGTACAAAATGTTTGATTATTGTGTTTTGGGATTTTGATATTGTTTGTTTTTTGATATTTGGTGCTTGAAATTTCTTTAAATCAAGATCCCTTCCTCTTAGACAGTTAATTTAACTAAAGTAATATGATTATGGAACAGTGTAACTAGGGTGCATCATCCAAGCGTAATAGGTCGACACCTTTGGGTATTTTAAATGTAAAGAAGGCATCTTCAAACGATTCGTTAAATTGGGGGTTCACGATCTCTATGCGGGTGACGTCGTCATAGGCATTGTAGGTGAAAACCTGAGCGATATGGAATGTGGTTCTGGAAACCAGCAGGTGCACATAGGCAATGTCCCAGTTTTTTTCCAGGGGAACCAGTTTCAGGTTGTAGTAATCGCCGAACCGAATATCTTCCAGGGTTATATCGAAATCCTTTCTGAGCAGACGGATGTCGGAAAGAAATCCCGCGCCTTTACCCTCACCGAAAAATGTTGACGCCTGTCCCAGCATGACCTGGTTGTCTTCAGGTCGGTACATCCACAACTGCACGCCATCGGTTACGATAATTTGAGATTCAGGCTTCAGGTATTCCCATCTCATCTTCCCGGGGTACTGGACGTAAAGTTTTCCAGAGGCTGAATCTGTTATTTCCATGGCTTTGATGGTTGATGCCTGGATAAAGGAGGCTGAAAACCTGGAGGCCGTATAGATTTTCTCCACGTGTTCCAGGATCTCATCTACGGACATGGATGGTAATGCCGCCTCCTCCGAGTGGGCGGAAACAGGGACCGCCATCATCAGGATTATTAGAAGTAGATGTCTTAAGCTCATACGTAATTCTCCTAATAAAATCGTTACATGATTTTATCTGACGCGGCTGCGCAGCTTATTATACATATCCGGCCCTTTCGGGCGGATATGTAGTTATATGTTCTTGTTGAATAAGGCAAGACAGATATCATCTGCAAAGGCTACCTGAAGAAGGAGGGCCTGATTATCCGTGTGCGGTATTCGGATACCATGTGCCATCAGTGTCTCGATATTATGGTCCCGGCGATATGCCTCAAGCCGATTATTTTGCTGGAGATGTTTCAGGCACCTGTGTTTATGCTGTATAAGCGATTGAAAAAGATCGGTGTCACTTTGGGATTCTTCCAGGAACCGCAGTGAAAAATGGAGATATTCATCGAACCTGTCGTGCCGGGCATCCATCTTCACAAACAGATTTTTTAGAAAAACAGTGTCTCGTTCACGGAGATCCATAACCATGTTGCGAAGCCATACCTTGTATTTTCTTCCTTCTTTTTTCCCGGCTCTGTGGTTGATCACCCTGATGAGTTCAGGGTCCGGGTGCCTGGTGATATTGAGTCGTGCCAGGAAAGCCCGGACACCATTTTCCAGTGTCCTTATCGTCAGGACAGGTTGCAGACCATCAAAACGAACAAGGGTATGTCTCCGGCAGGACAATAAATGCTCCAGGACGGTCTCTTCGTCCTTTTGTTGAAACCTTTCCGATTCGAGTCGATCTTCCAGTCTCATCTGGATGGATTCATCTGGAAAATATATCAGTTCAATGAGAGAATCGCTTTCGCAATTGGATGGATCCGTTATGAGGGTTTCCAACTCGCGGATGTCGGAAATGGAAATCGTTGAGAGAATAAAGTGCAGGCTGTCCTGGCCGACATGCAGCCCTTCTTCGAAAATAGCCTGGATGGTCGAGGCAAATTTTTGGCATTTTGAACGGGCATCATGCATACTTGGCTCGATAAAGAAAGAGCAGGACACCACTACTAATCATGGCAGCACAAAGTAACTGCCCCATGGTAAGCGACAGGAGGACAAAGCCCAGGTGTGCGTCCGGCTCGCGGAAAAATTCGATAAAAAATCGCACGATACCGTAACCGGCCAGGTAGATCGCAAGCAGGCCGCCCACGGGCAATTTCTTCTTCCTTATGGACCATAAGAGGACAAATAGAAATATGCCTTCAAAGAAAGCCTCATAAAGCTGTGTCGGATGACGCAGTGCCGCACCCGGGGCGTTGGGGAAAATCATGCCGATGGCATTTTGCGTGGCTCTACCGTAAAGTTCGGTGTTAATAAAATTACCCAACCGCCCGAAGGTATACCCCAGGGGAATGACGGGGATAAAAAGATCCGAGATTTCCCAGAAACTCAACCGGGCTTTTCTGCAGTACCAGAAGGTTGCCAGCATGACACCGATGAGTCCGCCATGATAGCTCATGCCGGCAATGCCCACAAACCGGATACCGTTGGAAAAATCAAAAGGCAGCAGGATCTCCAGGGGGTTCGACAGGTAGTAGGACAAATTGTAAAATATAACGTACCCAAGTCGGGCACCGAGGATCAAGCCAACAATCGCGGCGGTTATGAGGTCGTTGACCTGCTGGCCGGAGAGATGGAAACGATCTTCTGTGTGAAGGCGATACCGGACCATGAAATAGACGATGGCAAATGCTACCACATACATCATACCGTAATAGCGCAATGATATGGGACCGATTTCAAAAATAACCGGAGATAGATTTTCCGGCAGATGTTGCCACCAGTTGATGAAGGGCATGTTCGTGTATTCCACTTGAAATTTAAAGTTGATGAACAATATCGTAATTTAAACGAGAATAAAAGCAGTAAAAAAGGTGGCAGAAACCTGCCACCTTTTTGAAATTTGATTCTCCCATGCCGTTATTTGTATACGCCGGTTTGTTAGTGCCGCATGGAAAAAATCAAATAGTGTATTAGCGATTGTTAGAGATCCATATTTCTAAAGCGGCAAAGCCGCGCCAGATAACATCGCACAGCGATGTTATTATTTGCCTCCCTGTTTTATGGCGCCTTTTTTCTGCTGCAGCATTCTTTGCCGAAAGGCCTTGATCTTCTGGAATCGATCAGGCCCCAGTATCTTTCTTACCTGGACATAATACTGGAATCTTTCCCTGGAAAGATTTGCCCTGGCTGATTCGAGTTTGTTGAACTGGGCCATGAGGGCGGATTCATCCAACGTTTTACCCTCCATTATGCCATTCATTTCGAACTGCTCCAGCTCGATGGCATGCTTCAACTCCATGAACTTTCGTGCCCGGGAATTGAATGCCGCATCCAGTGTGTAGACCTCTTCCTGGGTGAGGCTCAGTTTTTCGATGGCGGCAGGGTTCTGCCACCATTTTCCGAAGGGCATCCTGCCCTGATGTTTAGATTCTCCGGCCATTCCTTGGGCAATCACTGTCGAAGATGTAAAGACCAGCATAATGACAATCATCACGATCGAAATGTGTTTTAACATATGTTTTCTCCTTTCTTTCCTGGTATGTTGGACAGGGGGTCGTTTTCAATTACAGGTACAATGTACTCCATGAAATCTTCATCGGAATCGATCTCGGCAAACGAAACCAAGGCTTGAAGCCCTTGCGGCAAGGGGTTTTCGATCAGCCTGTCAATGTCGATCAGGAGCTGCTCGGGGTCAATCATTTGTTCCTCCACAAAGGCGGTGTGCATGTCCTGACCGGGTTTTAGAACAAGGGCGACCGTGATGATGACAAGGACGAGCAGGGCGGGAACCGCTATTCGGACAAAGGGCCGAACCTCGAAAAACCATCTTTGCAGAAAACCCGGGTACCTGTCCGGCAAGACAGGGCGGCTCACCACCGATGGTACGGATGCCTTGGCCATGTTTCCGATCTGAAGAAGCATCCTGTCCAAGCGGTCTTTTTCAGCCACGCACACGGGACAGGCTGTTAGGTGAACTTGCTGATCATCCGATAGATCGGATAGATCCACAATGGCCTGCAGGATCTGCGCTTCTGTCAGATGTTCATTCGGTATGGCGGTCAAATTCATTCTCCTTTAAGAAAGTCTTGAAAAGCCCTGTCCTTTTTAAATTTGGATAGAGCACGATACAGATGTGTCTTGACGGTACTTTCACTTTTTTTCAAGGCGGTTGCGATTTCATTGATTTGCAGCTGATCCATAAACCGAAGCACGAAAACATCCTTTTCCATTCTGGACAGTCTGGACAGGAATATTTCGGATTCCTGACGGAATCGTTTCCGGATCAAGGTTTCGAGAGGTCCTTCTTCGGTTGACGCTTGTGTATCGACATAGGCATCCTCGTTATCATTCGGGATGCTTTTGAACAGGTGTAAAAATTTCTTGCGGCGATGAAAGTCGCGTACCCGATTGACGGCGATCCGAAAGAGCCAGCCCTTGAAATGATCTTCGTCTGTCAGGCGGCCTAACCCCTTGTAGGCTTTCAGAAAGACTTCCTGGGTTAGGTCCTCGGCATCCATGCGACTCTGGGTTCGGTAATAAATCATGCGAAAAATATCTCCATAATAGTGGCCGGCCAACTGATCAAAAGCTTCCTTGTTGCCGGCTTTCGTCATTTTAACCCAGGTTATCTCCTGTTGGGTTTTTGCCGAAGAAGGGCTGATTTCTTTTTCCTTTTTTGTTTTATGCATTCGCGATAGCCCAGGTTTAAATATTCAAGACGTGCCAACCCATGAAAAGGTCTACAAAAACCTTTAAGGTTTTCAGGATTGACGTACTTTTTGATAATGATTATACATGAAAATTACAGGGTTCTAAAGTATCTGTTATAACAGGAAATGCCAAGTGAAAACCATTCATACCACCCAGTGTTTTGGGATAGATAGGCTTCCAGTTTTTTCCTGCTGTCGGTATCGACGAGGTTGGATGTGGACAATTTGAGCCCGGCCATGACCTTGTCCAGGTGTTTTCGGTCGATCGCCTTGAAGTGGCCAATGAGCACCCTGTGCAGGAGTTTGCCGAAAAAAAGGGATTGTCGATACGACAATCCCTTTAAGTTTCTGGTGGAGCTGAGGGGGCTCGAACCCCTGGCCTCATGACTGCCAGTCATGCGCTCTCCCAGCTGAGCTACAGCCCCAGTGCATATGGCCACCTAACAAAAAGAAAAAGATGTGTCAATAAAAACCGCATCAAGGAAGATCACTTTTCATTGTGGGGTGTAGGATTTCGAATGATTGATTTGAATACACCGACAATCTCCCCCCATCCTGTTGTAGGGGCAGGCCTTGTGTCTGCCCGTTTTGGCGAATCGATTTCGGTTATTCGGACACCCACAAGGGGCGCCCCTACGATGGAAATAATACCGTTTGATAAAATCGTTACCCTGATTTTATTGGGGTATGTGGTTGACAAATTTGAAACGAGAAAATAGACTAGTATATTTTAGATCCAACGCCAATTGTTTAAAGAGGTAAACAAGAATGCTTAGATTAATGCGAGATTACGCCACGAGCTGGCTAATAAAAATTATCCTCGGGGCCATCGTGATTGTATTTGTTTTCTGGGGAGTTGGGAGTTTT